>CAZVVS010000034.1:0-21295 GCA_964630585.1 uncultured Gordonia sp. | reverse complement strand
CGTCGGCTCGGGGGGCGTCCCACCACCGCCGCCAGTCCCAGGGTCGTCAGGGTCCTCGCCACCGCCGCCGCCCGTTGGCGGAGGGTCGGGGTCGGTGGGAGGAACCTCAGTGCCGCTATCGCCAGGATCGTCGGCCCCGCCGTCAGAAGGAAGGCCATCGCCACCGGCTCCATCGTCGGAGGCTGGCTGATCGGGTGTCGTGGCATCGAGGTCTCCTGTGCTCTCGTTCGTGGCGCGATCTTGCTCTTGCTCCTGGCGCACCTCGCGCTTGACCAGGGCCGGGCACTCGTCGAGGGGGATGGCGGCGGCTCGGGTCCAGCGGATGCAGGTCACGCGGATCGGCTCGTCGCGGGAGATCCGGGTGATGTAGTCGGTGCAGGCTCTCGACGTCGAGTCGATCTGGCAGGGGGTGGTCTGGCGGATCACCGTGTCGCGAGTCGGCTCGTATCGCAGGTAGGTCCCGATGACCGCGACGATCAGGCAGGCGGCGACGAGGAGCGTCGTCAGGTGCTCGCGGACCCACCTCACAGCGGCCACCAGCTCGGCTCGGGGTAGACCTCGGTGCAGACGATCGTCGGCTCACCGCGGGCGGTCTGAGCATCGGTGTCCTTCGCCGTGAGGACGATCGCTCGAGCCCGGTCCCTCGCGTCCTTGAAGGCGTCGCGGCGGATGGTCGCCACCTCGGGGTCGGTGGACTGGCCGGCGAGGTTGTGCTCGCGCGCCGCCTCGTCGGTTGCCGCTCGCCAGTCGGAGAGACGGTTTGCGTTGCCACGCTCACAGCCCGCGATCTGGTTGGCCCGTATCTCCACAGCGGCGTTGTGCTGGATGGCGACGACCGCTGCGACGGTGCCGACGGCCAGCGGCAGATAGGCCCTCACAGCAGCCCGACCGCCTTGGCGACGAAGCCACCGACGACGAAGGCGAGCCAGGCGATGGTGGCTAGGCTCACTTGCGTCGCCCGTTCCGCTCGATGCGATCCGCGAGGCCCATCATGGCCCCGAGCAGCGCCAAAAGGGCGGGCCGGTCCAGACGGTCGATGAAGACCTCGTACATCGCCCCCACGAAGCCCCCGATGCGGACCAGCCGTGCGAATCCCTGCTCGAAGGACATTCATCGGGCCGGGCGGATCAGTCCGCGTTCGGGATGAGGTAGACCGCGATGGCCGTCAGCACACCGACGACGTCCTGAGCGGTTCCCTCGTCGAGGAAGCCGAACGCGACGACGACGCCGACGAGAGCGGCGATTGCCTTGCGGATGGATCGGATCTTCATGGTCTGCTCCTATCGGTAGTCGGGACGCGCGACACCGCAGACGTGAGACACCGGGCGCTGACGCCGGTAGACGCCCCCGCCGTTGTCCTGCGAGCCGCTCGATCCCGAGCTGGTGTTGCCTTCGATGGCGTCGGTCATGCCGCCGGTGAACGGGCCGAGGGCGATGCCGACGTGCTTGGCGATCCCCGAGCCGAAGTTGAAGACGACGAGGTCGCCGCGCTGCACCTGGTCGTAGGGAACGCGCGTCAAGCCGTTGGTCCCGGCGTTGGCGTCGGCCACGATGTAGGGCGTGTAGGCGAGGCGAGCCTTGAGCGGGATGTCCGCCCCGCCCTCCTCGACTGCTGCCGAGCAGACGTGGCAGCCGCACCACGCGACCCCGTCGTAGCCGATGGTGAACACCTGGCAATGGGAGATCGGGTAGGGGCCGCGGTTGGAGCTCGGCGGCGACTCGGTCGTGCCGACCTGATCGAGCGCCCATGCCGTCGCCTTGTCGGCACCGCTCTTGCGCTTCGCCTCGATGCGGCGCTTGAGGATGGGAATGCGCTTCGCCATTCGGCGGGCGGTGCGGCGCAGGCGCTTGACGAGCTTCTTCTTGTCGGCTCGCGCCTGCTCAGGCACCTTGAGATCGACGAGCGCCTTGATGGCGTCGTCGGCGCTGTTCTTCGCCTGCTTGGCGGCGTGCAGCCGCTCGCGCAGTTCGTCCTTGGAGGGCATGTCGTCCTTTCGGTATGGAGCGCCCGAGGGCGCGGAGGTCAGGTGTTGAAGCCGTCGCCGTCGAGGGTGGCGAGGTGGTCGAAGTAGTCCTCGTAGAGCGGGCGCACGGCGGCGAAGGAGTAGCGGTCGAGGGCGCGGGCTCGGATGGCCCCACGGTCGAGGGCGCCTGCCTTCTCGACAGCCGCGGCGAACTCGTCCATCCGCCGACAGCGGAACCCGCTCGCGCCCTGCTCGACGGTCTCGGGGAAGGCACCGAAGTCGGTGGTGATCGCCGGGGTGCCGCACATCTGCGCTTCGACGGCCACGCCTCCGAACGGCTCGAGGTAGAGCGTCGGGCAGAGCAGCGCCCGGGCGCCGCCCATGAGCTTCGCCTTCTCCTCGCCCGCGACGACGCCTCGGTAGTCCACCCAATCCGGCAGCGGGTACTCCCCCGCGCCCGCCACCACCAGCGGCAAGCCGGTGCGCTCTGCGGTGTCGAGGACGATCTGCAACCCCTTGCGCTCCGTCAGCCTGCCGACGTAGAGGAGGTAGTCGCCACCCTCTCCGAGGGGAAGCTCCGCGGGGTCGTAGAAGTTGGGGATGACCGCGTCGAAGAACCGGCCGTTCGCCCCGTGTGCGCCCTGCTGGGCGCCGTAGACGGTGGCCTGCCACGCCCGGCTCTCGAACACCCGGAAGTCAGCGAAGGTGCCGCCGTAGCCGATGCCGTACTCGACCGCCCGCAGGTGGGGAAGTCGCTCAGCTATCGACTGCTGGCAGACGCCGAAGGGGATGAGCAGGAGGTCGCCCGGCTCGGCCCTCTCCGCGATCCGCTCAGCCTGAAGCGCGTTGACCGCCTGCCACGCTGAGAGGTCGGCGTCGGGTGGCTTGGGGTGCTCGACGTGGTAGATCGTCACCCGGTCCCCGAACATGCGGCCGAAGCGGTCGAGCTTGGTGCTGTAGGCGCAGGTGGGGTCGTCGCGCTTGCCGGGGATGGCCGGGAGGTGGAGCCTCACCCGTCGCTCACCTTCGACATCGAGAACTCGGGGGAGTAGTTGCCGGCGGCCGGAGCGTTGATGGCTCCACCGCTGTTCTGGAATGCGACCAGTTCGACGTAATCGGTGGCCGCAAGCTTGTATTCAGCAGTGACGGTCAGGTAGCAGTCCGTGCCGCTCGAATGGGGCTGGCCGTCCTGGACGCCGATCAGCGTTGAGCCGTTGAGGCGGATGTAGATCTGGCGGCGGCCGGTGAGGTTGGCGGCGAAGCCGACGTGCCCGGTGATCTGGTAGACGCCTGCCGTCGTCGCCGTGAGCCGGCCCGTGTTCGAGCTGGTCGAGTGGATCGAATCGTTGTCGTAGCGCTCGGAGTTGAAGGTGAGCGCGACGGCGGTGTTGTTCGCAAGCGAGATCGCGGCGCTGTTGTAAACGCGGGCTGCTGGGACGGTGCCGAGGCTTCCCGTGGGACCAGTCGCGCCCGTTGCCCCAGTGGGACCAGTGGCTCCAGTCGGCCCCGTAGCGCCAGCCGGCCCCGTGGCTCCCGTGGGTCCGGTGCTGCCAGTCGGTCCTGTAGTGCCCGTGGGACCGGTAGCCCCCGTAGGCCCCGTCGCCCCAGTCGGTCCTGTCGAGCCAGTGGGTCCGGTTGCACCGGCCGGGCCGGTGGAACCCGTCGGCCCAGTCGCGCCAGCGGGGCCGCTGGGCCCGGTCGACCCGGCTGGGCCTGTTGCTCCGGTCGGACCTGTAGCGCCGGCCGGACCCGATGGACCGGTCGGACCCCCTGTCGCGGAGTACGACCCGTCCCAGAGCAGCCAGGGCTCGCTGTTCTCGTTGAAGACGAGCAGCCCTTCGTCGCCCTCCTCGGGCAACGCGGCCCCTCGGGGGTCCCAGTGGTCGACCTCGTAGAAGTGGTCGGCCGAGAAGCTCGGGACGACGACCCTCAGCGTGTCGCCGATGCCCTCGGGTGCGCGCTTGACGACGGCCCGGACGGGACCCTGCGCCTCCTCCGGCGAGCCGATCAGATCAGCGAGCCCGCTCACGGCAGCTCCGCCACGGCCTCGTTCCAGTCGGCGTAGTCGCTGACCACCGCATCCCAGTCGGCGTGGTCGGCGACCAGGTCGGACCAGGTCTGCCCGGTGACGGCCTCGTAGGTGAGGACGATCCCGGCCGGCTTCTGCGAGAGGACCGCGGCCTCGGTCGCGTCGGGGTCGGGCGTCTCGAAGGCGAAGGTGCGGACCCAGAGCTTGTAGGCGGAGTCGTCGTGGCGCTCCTCGATGAGGACGGTCTGGGCTCCCGTCAGCGTCCGCTTGACGGCCTGCTCCATCGCCGCGAGGGTGCCGCGCTTGAAGTTCTCCGGCAGGCGGATCTTCTCGCGCTGCTGGGCCTCGGTGAGCGAAGGCTCGAGCTGGACGCCGGCGTACTGGGCCAGGTACGGGAGCGCCGGGGCTGGGCAGAGATCGGGGTCGAGGAGGATCGCCCAGCCGGGGAGGTCGTCGCGGTCGGAGACGAGTTGGTGGATCGTCTCGAAGAGGACCTCGCAGATCGCGTCGACGAAGCGGAGCAGGTGCCAGCCCTGATCCTCATCCCCGACCGTGTACGGCCCGAGCTCCGCGTAGACGAGCTCGGCGGTCTCAGCGACCTCCGGGCGCGCCACGTCAGCTCACCGTTGCGGAAATGGTGCCGGGGCTGACGATCGGCGCGGCGCCCGTCAGCGTCACGTCGCTGGTCCCCAGCGAGTCGGCCTGCTTCGCCAGGGTCAAGGCGGTGATGTAGTCGACGCCGGGGACGCGGTCGACGAGAGCGATCAGCTCGAAGCGGCGAACGGTGGTGACGTTGCGCCAGGCGCGCGGGTCCTGACCGCTGAGGTCGAGGCCCCACCTGGCCGGGGAGAGGTAGTTGGCGATCGCCGTCTCGACGGCGACATCGACGTCGGCGGGGTCGTAGCCGGGCAGCGCGGTCGCGGTGACGGAGACCTTCACCTGGGTGACGGTCGGCTCGATCACGTTCACGACGAAGTTGACCTCGCGCTCGCCTTCGAGCAGGGCGTCGATCGCCGAGCGCACCGTCGAGCCGACCCCCACACCGTTCTCGTCGAGCGCTGCGACGGCGACCATGCGCTCGTTGCCCGTGCTGGAATCGCCGGGATCGAAGCCGTCGATCGCCACCGCCCGCCAGACGCCGGTGACGTTGCGGGCGAGGATCGCGAAGTCCTCGGGGAGGATCGGCCGGGGGGCGAGCGTGCGGAGGTCGTCGGCGAGGCGGTCGAGGTAGGCGTCGGGGTCCTCCTCGTCGACCCCACCCGTGACCTCTCCGACCATCTCCACGCTCTCGACGAAGGCGAGGTTGTCGAGCACGACGACGTCGAGATCCTCGAGCCCGTTGGGGGCCGAGCCGGGAACGGCAGCGACGAGCGTCACCCCACCCGGATCGGTGGCCGTCTCCCCCGCCGGCACGATCACCTCAGCCTGCGTGACGAAGCCGACCAGGTCGGAGCCGGTGGCCTGAAGCGCGACGGGGGTTCCGGCGGGGATGGTGTAGCCGGCGTCGTCGACCATCGTCCAGGTCGAGGAGACGGTCGCCGAGAGGGCGAGCTGAGGCGCGAGGCCGATGATCTTCTCGCCGAAGCCGCGGAAGATCTCCGGCGGCACGTCGACGGCGAGGTCCGCCAGGTCCGCCCCGATCGAAGCGAGCCGCTCGACGAGCACCGTCTCCAGGTTGCCGGGCGCGGGCTCCCATCCGGGGAAGCGCTCCGCGAGTCCGTCGAAGACAGCCTGCTCCAGCCGGGCGGCATCGAGCGGGACGTAGTTCAGCTTGTCGAGGTCAACGAAGGGCAACGCTCAGCCTCACTCTCTGGATCAGGTCGGCGAGGTCGGAGTCGGCGACGATCTCCGCTCGCGGTTCGTAGTCCTCGATCTGGGCGCGGACGTCGTCGAGGTCGAGTCCCTCGAACGTCGGGTCCTCGATGCCGAGATCCGGGAAGCGCTCCCTGGAGCCGGGCCGGGTGCCGAGGATCGCGAAGACGCACTGCGCCACCTCGCGCGAGGAGTCCTGTGGGACGGTCGCGGCGACGGGGACGGCCCCGGTGATGCGGAAGGGGTGGGCGAAGTGGGGCGGCACGGTCTCCTCCTAGGCGAGCTGGATCCCGACGTGGATGTGGTCGTAGTGGTCGGGGACGGCCCAGAGGATCTGGACGCTGAAGCTGTGGCCGTCGACCTCGATCGAGAAGCGGTCGAAGGTGCCGACGCTCCCGGAGGTGCGGCCCATGGCCTTGCCGAGGGCGTTGGCCGCCTCGGCGCCGTCGCCGGTGGGGTAGTCGCGCGCCGAGCTGGTGGTGTTCGTCGTCAGGTGGTCGCTCGTCGGCGAGCCACCAGCGGCGGCGTTCTCGGCGGGGGTGCGCTTGCCGCTGCCCGGGGAGATCCCGTAGTCGGCGAGGAAGGGGGTGACGAACTGCTCCTCGATGTCGGCCCCGCCGCCCCAGTGCGGGGAGCCCGGCGTGGTCGTCACCGATACCCCCGCGAGGTCGCCGGAGGCCGGGCTGTTGGAGCTCCCGCCGCTTGAGCTCCCGCCGATCGTCTTCGTCGACGTCTCCGGGGCCGGTTCCGGAAGCGGCTTGTGGGGGCGGGTCAGGGTGACCGAGACGTGGTCGGTGGGGTCGAGCAGATCCGACTCGATCGAGGAGACGAGATAGCGCCCGTCGATCCGCTCGCCCTGCTGATGGACCGCGGCGACGGTGCCCGGCGGCGCCGCCCAGTCGCGGGCGCGGCCCTCCACCGAGATCTGGTCGAGCTTCTTTCCGACGAGGTAGTCGAAGGTGATGGTGTCGATCCCGGGTGCGTCGTCGGAGACGTGCATCCGGATCTTGGAGGCGATCAGCTCGGGTTCGGTGATGACGTAGATCACGCCCGCGGCCTCGAAGAGGCGCCAGTTGACCTCGTCGAAGAGGCGAGTGCCGCAGGCCCAGATCGTCTCGCTGGCCTTCCGCTCGAACGTGTAGGCCTTGCTGGTCGTGACCGTGCCTCCGCCGATGCCGCCACCACCGGTGTAGGCGTCGACCCACTCCTCGGCCTGCGACTCCCACTGCGCGTACTCACCGCGTAGGTCCTCGCGCGGTCGCTCGATGTTGGCGCAGATGTCGTTGGGCGAGAGGCCCTGGTTGGCGTAGTCGATCGCGCCCGTCCCTGAGCCGAACCCGTCCTCGAAGAACGACTTCGCGGTCTGAGCCAGGTCGGTGTAGTCGCCGTCGAAGGTCGCGGCGGTCTGGCCGATGAAGCAGAAGTAGTTCATGCAGCCGTAGCCGGCACCGTGATCGGTGTTGGTCATGTTGTTCTCCTGGGTGCCCGCCATGATCACCGCGAGGAGGGCCGCCCGGGGAGCGTTGAGGGAGACGCCGACGCTGAGGACGATCTCGCCGTTGCGGAGCTGCTCGTCGGTGGCGGCGATGCCCTTGACCGTCAGCTTCGCCGAGGGGTCGAAGCCGCCGGCGTCGGTGCCGAGCCCTTTACCGCGGGTGACGTTCGCCACCTTCGAGGCCTGCCGGGCCTGCGAGGCGTTCTCGATCGGCTGGACCTCGTGCAGCTCGGGAATCCAGAGGGGGATCTTCGGGCCCTTGACCTCGTTGACGACCTGGGAGGCCCAGAACTCGGCGCGGGTGTAGGTGCCGCGCTTGCCCTTCAGGGCACCGGGGGCGATGCGGAGGCGGTCGACGTTGCGGGCCTGGAAGGTCAGCTCGAGCGTGTCGTGGTCGGGCCGGGTGATCCCCGCGAGGCGGAACCAGAGGTCGTCCACCTTGACGTCGAACTTCGACTCCAAGAGCTTCGAGCGGCGCAGCTCGCCCTTGGGGTCGTGGATCACGAGCTTCAGCGTCGAGGCGCCCTCCATCGTCCGGGTCAGGGGAGCGGCCAGGATCACCGCGTCGCCGATATGGGCGCGGAAGTCCTCGCCCTTGAACTTCAGGTCGCCGATCCGCGAGCGGATGCCCTGGACGTGCGGCTTGGCGCCGACCAGGAGCTTCCTCGGCGAGGTCGTGAAGATGTCCATCTCAGCCGTCTCCCTTCGCGGGGCCGAACTCGGGAACGTCGCCGGGCAGGATCAGGACCCTCCCGGGCTCGAGCACCTTCCGCGGGTCGCGGATGTTGTTCAGCCGCTTGATTTCCCCGATCAGGCTCGCGTCGTGGAAGACCTGCAGCGCGATCGAGCGGACGGTGTCGCCCTTCCTGGTCGTGTACGTGAACTTGCCCGAGCCCTTCTTGCGGCGGGCGATCCGAATCTGGTCGGCCTTGACGTACTCCATGAGGTGCAGCACCCCGGCGAGGCGCAGGAGCTTGCCGTTGCCGTTGCGGATCGTCCGCTCGGCGTCGAAGTCGACCCCCGCGAGGACCATCCGCATGCCGCTGAAGAAGAGCGGTCCGGTGACCTTGAAGCTCGGCGGCTCCTCCTCCCCGTCCTTGCGGCGGCAGAGGGCGATGAGCCGGTCCTTCTCGCGCTCGACGGAGTCGCGGGGCCAGCCGTTGAGCATGATCGGCACGTCGACCTTGAGCGCGTCGGCGCCGGTCCACTCGGTCAGCGGGCGGCCGTCGGGACGCTCGACCTCATCCCAGCCGTTGAGCCCTCCGACGATGTTCGGGGAGCCCTCGCCGAGAGGGATGCGGAGGGTGCGCTGCTTCGTCCTCAGCACGATCTCGGCCTTCATGCCAGCGCCGCCTCGACCTCAGCTGCGGAGAGGACCGCCTTGGCGATCTCCTTGCCATTGGGCAGCATCACCGGGATCACGAGCGGGCGGGCCCGGAGCCCTCCGTCCTGGGAGGTGTGCGAGGTCGCCACCTTCGCCGTCGCCCCGGGAGAGGCACCGGGGGCGAAACGGCCGAGGCTTCTCCGCTTCGGCTTCTGCGCGCCGGATGCTCCATGGGGACCGGTGGAGGGCTGGCCCTCGACGACGCCGTCGTTGTTGACGTCGTTGCCGGTGTCGCCCTCGATCTGGGAGATCTCCTCGGGGGACATCGTCCTCAGGCCCGCCTGGCCCTTGATCCCGTCGATGATCTCGTCCTTGTGGGCGATCATGTAGACCAGCAGGGCCGCCAGGAGCGCGGCCCCGAGCCAGGGGGCGAGGGCCGTTCCGACGCCCGCCGCCATCGGT
This sequence comes from uncultured Gordonia sp., assembly GCA_964630585.1. Taxonomy (GTDB): domain Bacteria; phylum Actinomycetota; class Actinomycetes; order Mycobacteriales; family Mycobacteriaceae; genus Gordonia. The sequence goes on along the minus strand of CAZVVS010000034.1, from coordinate 12,209 downwards.
GACATCGCCGTGGTCAGCGAGGTGGTGGCCGCTCCGCCGCCGAGCTCCACTCCCATCTTCGCGAGCATCTTCGCCCCGATCCAGCCGCCGACCTTCGAGCCGATCGCCGCCGCAGCGGCTCCCCCACCCATCTTCTTCAGGAGCCAGCCGCCGAGCAGGAGCTTGCCCCAGGCGTTCGCGTTGAGGAAGCCGTTGACGAAGGCCCCGGCGACTCGGGGGATGTTCTCCCCCACCCTGCTCGCCAGCTCCGGGAGCATCTTCGTGAAGGCGTTGAAGCCCTTGTCGGCGGCCTTCTGCAGCTTCTTGCCGAGGATCGAGATCTTCTCCCCGTCGGTCAGCTTCGGGTCGCTGACGACCTGGGCGAGGTCCTGAAACTCCCCGTGGGCGTCGGTGAGGATCGGCAGCACGGCGGCGGAGAGGGTCTGCTGGATCCCGAGCCAGGCGACCTTCGACTCGCGCTGGGCCTTCACGAGATCCATGTTGTCCTTGACCATCTGCCCGCCCATGGTCACGTGGTACTTGTCCGCCCATTCGAGCTGCTCCTGCAGGCTCTTGGAGCCGTCAGCGAACAGCGGCAGCACCGACTGGTAGCCGCGGCCGAGGAGCTTCTGAGCGAGGGCCTGGCGCTCGGCGCCGCCCTCCGCGTCACCGAAGGCGTCAGCGAGGCGGGTGACGAAGCCGGAGAAGTCGCGGGTGCCGTTCTTGACCTCGTCCTGGGTGAGGCCGAGCTTGGCGAAGCTGTCCTCGTAGGCGGCGTTGTCCTCCGCCCCCGCGGCGATGTTCCGCGACAGGGTCGTGAAGCTGAGGTTGAGCGACTTCGCGTCGATCCCGCGCGCCTTCGCGACGGCCGCCCAGCGCGAGCCCTCCTGGTTGGTGAGGCCGAGGTTGCGGTGCAGCCCTGCGGTGGTGGCGGCCAGCTCGGTGCTCTGGGCGACTGCGGCCTTCGTCTGGAAGGCGAGCAGCGCCGCACCTCCCGCGGCCCCGAGGGCTGCGCCGCGAGCGATGCGCCCGGCGGTCGCCCAGGACTTCTTCATCCGGTCGGTGCGGCTCGACGATGCGGCGGCCTGGACCCCGGCGGCCTCGGCGGCCGTGCCGGTGCCGGCGATGGCGGTGGAGACCCCACGCGCCTCGGCGGCGGCGGTGCGCGCCCCGGTGAGGCGCATGGCGATCTGGACTAGATCCACGGCTACCCCTCCTGTGCGGCGTTGTGGGCCTCAATCTGGTAGTTGACGATCCGCAGCGCGAGGTCGTCGCGGTCGTGCTCACGGAGCACCTCGACGTGGTCGGCGATCACCCCGAGGGCGTGGCGGGTGGCCCAGTCGCGCTCCGTCAGCTGCGCCAGCGGGTCAGCGCCGGCGTGCGTGCGCCGGGCGATCTCCCGGAGCGCCGCATCGCCGCGGAGCGCCTTCAGAAATCCTGCTGGCCCCCTTCGAGGAGCTGCTGCAGCCAGGTCGCGAGCTGGGCCGCCTGGCCGCAGAGCGCGTAGTCGTCGCCGATGACGGTGATGACCGCGAGGCGGCCGGGGCCGGGACCTTCCTCCTCGGCGGTGGGCATCGTCCGCCCGACCGCCCTGACGAGGCGGGTGTCGAGCTTCACCGGGGTGGCGAAGTCAGCCACGTCCCCTCCCGAGGAGTCCGCGGTGACCGCCTCGTGCAGCGGCACCAGATCGCCATCGACCCGGAGCAGGACCATCTCGCAGCAGGCGATCATCAGATCGCAGGAGGCGTAGAGCCGCTCCTCGCCGTCGAGCATCAGGAACTTCTCCATCTTCGGCTGCACGACCCCGAACTCGGGAGGCCTATAACGCACGACGAGCTCCCCGCCGTAGCTGGGGAGCTCGAGGTCGAGGTGCCTATCTCGGATCAGCTCGTGCGCAGCCCTCGCGCGGGCCTGGAGCCCGGCGAGGATGCTCTCCGTCATCAGCCGAGATCCCCGCCGGCGGCCGTGCACTCCAGCATGAGCTTGGCGACGTCGTTCGACGTCGAGTCGTGCTTGGGCCCGGAGACCTTCTTCAGCGTCCCCCGGTAGACCGTCGGCGCACCGAACGGGTTCTTGTCGCGGTCGAGGATCTGCTTGGAGGCGACGATCTCCGCCTTGCCCCGGCGGGAGTCCAGCCAGGCGAAGATCGGGTGATCGCGCTCGGGCTTGTAGCGGCGGCCGACCGTGAAGTTGTCGCGGGTCTGACGACCCCCGAGCGACTCCTCGTCGCCCATCCCCCCGGGCGGGTACTTGTTCTCCTCGGAGTCGCCGTCACCGCCCTCGAAGCTGTCGAACGTCCCCAGCGGGGTGCCGTCGGCGGTGACCGTGACCAGGAAGTTGGTCTCGAGCATCGTGTCCTCCTAGAGCGCTTCGGCGCTGTTGGCGTGTGTGATCTCCAGTTCGACCTGCTCGGCCATCGGGCTCGTGCGGGCGCGGATCGACGCCTTGACGATCCCCTCGGCGAGCTGGGCGAGCGGGTTGACCGCCGGGCCGGTGTCGACCTCGTAGGCCTCCCCGGCCGTCGCGCCGTAGAGGCTGCCGCGGTCGTAGTGCTTCTTGCAGATCCCGGCGATGGCGCCGTGCAGCTCCGCGAGCTTGTGGCCCTTGCCGTCGATCTGCTCGAAGACGAACTGCCGCAGCACCGCGCCCGCCTCCTGGGCGAGTGCGCAGATCTCGCGCGAGCCGGAGAACTGCACCCACTCGGGATCGTTGACCCGGTCGGCGAGGGAGCGGTAGCCGTAGGTGACGACCTTGCCGTCGATCAGGCGTGCGACGTTGTAGCCGGCCAGGTTGAGCCGGGCACGGTCGGCGTCGGTGAACGCGGGCTGGGTCAGGTCCGTCGCGTACCGCGAGATCCCGTCGCCGAACTTCTCCCCCGCGGCGGCGACGTTCGAGTTGCCGTCGGTCCTCGCCTCCGCGCGGGCGATCAGCCCGAGCTGAACAGCGCTGTAGGGGACCGTCCGGGTCGTTCCGGCGGTGATCCCGGGCACGATCGCCCAGGGGCCGAACCCCGCGGAGTTGCGATCACCCGTGGTCCCGGTGACAGCATCGGCGTCGGCGAGCAGGTCCGCCACCGTGGCGGTGTCGTCGAAGTCGAGGACGGCGACCCGGTTGAACGCCGCGGCGTGGGCTGCGAGCTGCAGGTGGGCGGTGTCGGTCGTGCGGCCGGGCATCGCGACCTGGCCGGGGCCGAGCTCCTTCGTGAGCTTCGCCAGAGCGGCGGCCCACTCGGTGTCGGTCGCGTTGGAGTGGTCATCGGTACCACCGGAGGCGCTCGCCGCCGAGGCGGTACGGGGAACCTCGGTCGAGGCGCCGAGCGCGAAGGTGAACGTCTCGCTCGTGGCCGCGACGATCTCCGCTCGGGTGGTGAACGGGCCGAGCGTCTCGATCGTCCCCTCGTCGTCGTCGGTGACGATCAGGACCACCGAGCCCGCGGTGTTGACGACCTCGAGGTTCAGCTCGTTGGTCTCGTAGTTCTTCGCCGTGGCGATGATCGAGACGTCGCCGGGGTCGGTGGAGCCCGAGGCGTCGAAGAGCTTGATCGTGCCCTTGACCGGCGAGGGGCCGACGACGCGCTGGACGTATGCCTGCGCGAGGCCCTCGCGGAAGGCGACGTCGAGGGTGTCGTAGAGGTAGCCGTAGCTGACGCGGTCTCCGAAGATCGCGACGTACTCGGCGAGCGAGCGGACCGGCGTCGGGGTGACCGGGCCCTTCTCGGTGAAGCCGAGGACGAACGCCGTGCCGGTGTCGGCCGACAGCGACCCGCCCGAGGACGTATCGACGATGTCGGCGCTGTAGCCCGGCAGGCCGGGGGTGTCGGTGATCGGGGTCATGGGTTACTCCTTCTCCTTCTCGGCCGACTTCGGCCGGCGGGTGTTCTTCGCCTTGACCTCGATCAGGCGACCGGCCTCGATGTGCCGGCGGTTGGTCTCGTCCTTGGGGTCGATCCGGCCCACGGGCTCGTCGGGGCCGACCATGCGGCCATCGGCGAGGGTGATCGGCACGGGTGATGCGTTGACGAAGCTCACGTCTTGAGAACCTCCACTTGGGTCTCGTCGATGGTCGGGAACTCGGGGACGTCGTAGGGGTCGTCGGGGGGCTCGGGGAGGCCGGCGTGCAGATTCATCACGTCAGCTACCTCGATCTCGAAGACGTTGCCCTCCGCCGCCAGGGTCCGCTTCTCCTCTGAGGCGAGCAGGCGTGTGCCGGTGCGCTCCCAGGTGGTGCCGATGGCAAGGCCGCCGACTGAAGGGTTCTGCATCACGATCGCCGCCGAGACGAAGGCGTAGAGGCTCGCGTAGTCGCGGCTCTTCTCCTCGGTCGTGGCGGAGCAGACGGCGGTGATCTCAAGCGTCCGCTTCACGGTGACCAGGCCGTCACCCTGCACGCGCGGTCGATCGGCGCTGTCGCCGACGATCACGATCAGGGCCGGAAGCTGCGTCTCAGGCCACTTCTCGATCTCGTGCGGCATCTCCCAACCTCGCACCGTCGGGAGGCTCTCCGGCTCACGGTCGAAGGCACGCTCGGCCGCGGCGAGGTAGGTGAGCTGCCATCGGGTCAGGTGCTCGAGCACGCCCGCTCGGATCTCGGCGCTCGTGACGAACGGGCCGAACAGGCTCACGCGACGATCCCGTCGGTGACGTAGCGGCTGATCGTGCGCTTGGCGCTTTCGACCTCGAGCTCGGTGATGCCGACGAGGGAGCGCGCTGGTTCGCGCTGCGTGCCGCTGTGAGCGAAGTGCGCGTACCAGACGGACGTGCCGACGGAGACCCCGCTGCGGTCGACGCTGGTCTTGCGTCCGCGGCCGCCGATCAGGCTCGCCCGCAGAGCGCCGCTGTCGACGAGCGGCTCCTCGCCGCCCTTGCGAGCGACCGTTGAGTCGGCGAGGGGCGCCCAGCCCGAGCCGAAGTAAGAGCCGCGGCTCTCGAACTGCCGGCGGTTGCCGGCGATCAGGTCGCGGCGGACTTGGCTGAAGGCGGGGCGAAGATCCAGCGTCCGCGCTGCCATCTCCTCGAGGTGGAGAGCGGCGACGTCCTCACCGCTGACGGTGATCAGGACGCCCGTCACGGGGTCACCGGCGGAGCGGAGTCTCCTCGTAGCGGGACCGAGTAGATGCCCTTGACGCCGGGCGTGTCGTCGATCGATGCTGCGATGAGCGCGGCGAGGCCCGTCTCGAAGTCAGCCTTCAGCTCCTGGTAGAGGGAGCCGGTGTCGCCGATCTCTTCGGGGAAGTAGGAGCGCTCGATCAGCATCGCCGTGTAGAGCGCGGTCAGCTCCTTCGCCTGGTCGAAAAAGTCGTCGCTGATCGAGCCCGCAGCCATGCTCACGCGGCCCCTCGCGCGCTCGATCAGCCCAGATACCTGCTCTTCCGTCGGCTGTGTGTTCTCCGTGAACGTGCCGACGCGCGTCATCTCCTCCTTCGTGCGAGCGAAGAGGAGTGCGCCGACTTCGGCGACTGTTGGAGAGGTGAACTCGGTCATGCGATCAGCAGGTCAGCGTCGTAGGGAGCGGTCGAGCAGACGCATGCGTCCGTCGGCTCGATCACGCCCGCCTCGAGCACTGCGAGATAGACGGGCTCCCAGGCGACGCTCAGCTCGAGGCGGGCGGCTGGATTTCCCGCCAGCGCCTCGAGCCGGTCGCACCTTGCCTGGCAGCGTGCGGCCTGCTGCTCCTGGTGGAGGGCAGCTCGCTCCGCTTCGCCCATCCCGGCTCAGCTCCGGCTGATCTCGACCTGGATCTTGTAGCCCGAGTGCGCGACGCCGGAGGCGGCGACCGTCTCGTCAGCGACGAGGATGTCACCCTCCGCAACGACGAGGTTCGCGGCGGTGCCCGAGAGCGGGATCGCCTTCTCGTCGAACGCCGCCAGGTCGTCGGTCGTGACGGTGTCGGTCGCGAACGACGCGACGACGGTCGTGCCGGAACCCGCGGCGCCCTTGTTGACCAGCCGGAAGGTCCGGTAGTTGGTCGCGTGCGCGGTCAGGGCCGCCTCCGGCACGATCGAGACGCCGGTGACGACACCGGCGAACGGCGCCTCCCCAACGACCTGATCCTGCGCGGCGTTGGCGGTGCCCTGGGCGGGGATGGTGGCCTCGAGCTTGCGGGCCAGGGGTGCTGCGCTGCTCATCAGCTCTTCTCCTTCAGCGCGGCGCGCTGCTCGGCAGCGGTCGGGGCCTCGGGCCCGGACGCGATGCTGTGGGCGGAGTTCGGGAGGGGATCGACCTCGCGGCCACGGAAGCCCTGCTCCTGCTCCTTGTCGACGTTCTTCTGCACCTCGGCCTGCCCGGCGTCGGTGCTCTTCTTCGCTGGCATCGTTGAGTTCCTCCTTTGGAACACGTCGAGGCGGGCAGCCGGTCGGCCACCCGCCTCAAGCGGATCAGGACGCGTCGGTGAGGACGCCCGCCGGGTAGCGGCTCGCCTCGGTCGGCTCGTCGTAGTTGATGGTGTTCGCCACCTGCCAGCCGAGCCGCATCACCATGCGCAGCGCGACCATGTCCTGCTGCGCGAGGTTGTAGACGATGTTGCCCTGGTTGTCCTGGATCACCGCCTGGTCGAGCAGCTTCCAGGTGACGTCCTGGCGGACGCCGGCCACGAACTCGGTCGGGTCGAGCGCCACCGCGATCGCCGCCGCGGAGGGCCAGAGCCCCCGCATCGGGAAGCGGTAGACGACGCCGTCGATCTCGACGGTGTCGGCCGTGACGTTGATCTCGCCGAAACGGTCGCCCTGCGAGTTGCGCGCCTGACGGGCGAGCCCGCGCAAGGAGCGCTTGGCGACACCGACCCGGGGGTCGTAACCGTCGGCCTCGATCTCGGAGAGCAGGACGCTGTGGTCGCCCACGATGCCCCCGGCCGTGGCCGCCTTGGTCCCGACCTCCTCCGTGTTGCCGGCCGCCGTCGCGGCGGTGACGATGTCGTCCGGGAACGACGCCGGGGCGTTCGTCCCGAAGTAGACCGTCGAGTCGATCAGTCGACCGCCGGCCTGCTCGCAGAGCGGGCGGACCTGCTCCCAGATCGGGAACCCGGAGTCGTCGAGCACGGACTCCGGGATCGGGACGATCACCGCGAGCTCCTCGATGTTGAGGAACTTGTTGTCCCAGTTGACCTCGGTCGTCTGCTTCTGGCCGGTGTCGCCGGTCACCCAGTAGGCGATCGGCAGGGCCGAGAGGACGGGGAACCGCACCTGGTCGCGCCCGACGGGCACGCGGGTGAAGTCGTTGAGCACGCTCGACTCGTTGCTCAGGTTGCCGAGAAACGTCCCGAGGACGTCCTCCGGCATCAGAGCATCGGCGTCGGCGCGCGAGATGATGTTGTCGGTCGGCACGGGGCCTTACCTCCTGTATTCGGGTTCAGGCCGCCGCACAGGCGAACCTCTCAGTCGCGACCCGCCGCTCGGCGGATGCGGTCATCCATCGACGCCGGCTCGCTTGCCGTCGTCCTGGGGCCCGGGGTGAAGTCGGTGGAGCTGCCGTCGCCGTTGACGAGCTTCAGCAGCTCGTCGGCGTTGGTCTCCATCGCCTCCTTATCCTTGCCCGTGAGGGCGGGGATCAGGGCCGCGGGCAGCCCCTTCGCGTTGGCGACCTCGAGCTTGAGGAGCTGCTGCTTCAGGTCGTCGTTCTCGGACTTGAGCGTTCCGCTCTCCTCCTGGGCCTTCTGCAGCTCGCTCTTGTCGGCCTCCTCGGCCTCGCGCGCTCGCTTGGCGAGCGGCTCGAGCTCCTTGACCTTCGCCTCGGCCTCGCGCGCTCGCTTCTTGAACGCCTCGAGGGCCTTCTCACCGGCCTCGCCCAGGGGCTCGTTTCCGGTGCTCGGCGCCTGCTCCTGTGGTGCAGGTGCCGGCGGGGTGGCCGTTGCGGCCGGGTCGTCGGACATTGCGTCCTCCTGGTGTCGTGCTACTCCGTTGCGGAGCGGCGTTTGAGAGCGTCGAGTGGACGCTCGGTCAAGATGTCGGGGCCGTGCTCGATCGGCGAGTGGTCGATCAGGTCGGCGAGCTCGTAGTGCCCGTCTCGCACGAGCTGGGCCTTCTCCTCGCCGAGGAGCTCGTTCTGACGCGCGACTGAGTAGGCGGCGAAGATGGTGGCCCCTGAAGGGCGGTGGAAGCGCTGGGCGACTCCCCGCACTTGCGGCTCCTGGACGCACTGGCAACCCGGATGAGTCTCGATCTCCTCCCCCGGCGAGGCGAGCGAGCCCGTGGCGGCGCCGAGACAGGCTCCGCAGGTCCCGCGAACGGCGCGTCGCCAGCCGGTGAAGCGGTCGTCTGCGGTGAGGCCCCGGGTCAGGGTCTGCCGCGCGACCCGATCGGCTGCGACATCGGCGAGTCTGAGCAGCTCGACGCGGCCGAGGGCGAGGGCGTCTGCCACGGTCGCGCCTTCGCCGATCTTCTGCTTGACGCCGAGGATCACGCCGAAGGTGGCGGCGGTGAGCGGGCGGCCCGCGGGGGTCTCGCCGGTGTCGATCGAGGTGGGCAACCCGGACGTGCGACGGCCGAGCTCGGAAGAGAGGAAGGCGGAGAGGTAGCCCGAGCTCGTCTGAGCCGCTCGCCGCTGAGCGGCTTCGATCAGGCGTGCGACCCGAGCGGCGTCGTAGGTGCCCGAGAAGTCAGCGGGGTCGATCGCGTCCCAGATCCCGCCGACGTCGCGGGCGAGCCTCGACTGGATCCCTGCGAGGCGCTCGCGATAGGCCGACGTGACCCTAAGGGACCGCTGGCTCGACGGCACCGGCCGATGCCTCGCGGCGGGCGGTCTCGGCCGCCATCGCGGCGGCCTGTTGGTCGGCGGCGCGACCGAGGAACTCGTCCGTCTCCTGTGCCTCGCGCATCCGGTCGATCTCAACCTGCGTGAAGCCGGCACGCTCCCAGAGGATCTCGTTGGGGACGCCGATCGTCGCCAGCTTGGTGAGGCCGTCGACGAGCTCGCCGAAAGAGCGGTACTCGGGGTCTCGCCAGATCGTCTCGATGCTGGCCTCATCGCCCGTCGCCTTCCCCTGCAGGCGTAGCGCCAGGCGGATCGCCTCTTCCCAGGGCTCGCCGAAGTCGATCTGCTTGCGCTTGACCTTCGCGACGAGGCCCGTCTCCGCGGCCTTCAGCGCGTCGCCGGAGGCGTTGACGATCTGGCCGAGGAGGTAGTGCGGCGGGGTGCGTGTCTGCGCCGCGAGGTGCTGCAGGAGCATCGAGATCGGCTGGACGTACTTCGCGAGGTCAGCGCCCTCGAGCTGGCCGAACTTCGCGGTGGGCTCCTCGGAGACGAGCAGACGCGAGACCGAGGTCGTGATTTCGAAGTTGGGGTCGGGGAGCTGCTTGCCGTCCTGCTCGATCGTCGGCACCTCGACGCCGGTGGCGTAGCGCTGAGGGTGGGCGACGAACTCCGAGGCGATCAGCATGTCGGCGACCTGCTTATTGATCGCGTCGTTGAGGGGGATCGCCGTGTCGAGGTCCGACTGCCCGCCGCCGAGCATCGTCGGGTTGTTGTAGAGCGGGATGATCGGGACCACCCCGAGCGGGTTCGGGCCGCCGCCCTCAGCGGCGCTCCACCCGCGCGTCCGCGGTCCCGAGGAGCCATTGGGGACCTTCTCGACCGAACGGAACTGGTGGATGTGGCCGGGCAGGTAGAGGGTCGCGTAGTCGTAGCGATCGTCACCGCGCCACTTCTTCAGCGCGGCAGTCCGCATGCGGCGGTTGCCGGCGGCGTGCAGGACGATCACCTGGGAGGGATGCTCGACCGTGACGACCGGGACGTCCGAGTCGCGCGTCGCCGGCGACACCATCACGTAGCCGCAGCCGGTGATCCCGGCTTCGGTGTGCGCCATCACCGACTCCGCGTCGAGGTTGTTCGCCTGCCAGATGCGGCGCGCATCCTCGTCAGCGGTGGTGGCCTTGCCGATCCGGAAGCCGTCGATGACCAGGCGCTCGACGGACGCGTCGACGACGGTCCGGCACCAGTTGTCGGAGAAGGCTCGGAAGAGGGAGCCGAAGGTGTTCCGGAACTTCGCCGTGGCGAACAGGAGGCGATGGTTGCCGGCGTAGTAGTCGCTCGGCAACTGGATCGCGCGCTGCTGGGCGATCAGCGCGTCGTCGAGCATCTTCAGAAGGTCGTCGGCGTCGGGCAAGAGGCCTCCCTCAGTAGGCGATCATGGTCTTTGACCGCCGCCGAAACTCGTTCTTGGCGAGGGCGTCGTTGCGCGCTTCAAGGGCGAGGACCGAGGCGACGGCGCCGTCGATCTTCAGCGGCGAGCGGGGGCGCTCCTTGCGGATGACGTGGGCCTCCTCGGCGCGGTCGTCGAGCTTGACCTTCACCTTGCGGGTCCGCGCGTTCTCGAGGTGCCACTGCAGAAGGGGCTTGCCTTCTCGCCGCGAGTTCTCCGTCCGCAGCTCCTCGCCGGAGATCGTCACGGCGCGCTTGCGGATGGCCGTGCGGAGGTTGCCCGAGGCGGCGGCCATCGGCGTGTCGCGGTTCGTCCACCACTCGTGCACGACCTTCTCGCCCAAGTCCCGAATCCACTTCGCGATCCATTCCTGGAACCAGGGTGGGTCGCCGTAGAAGCGGACAACCGTGAGCTCGGCGAAGGCCCAGCGGACCGCGGCGTCGACCTCGTCGTAGGGGACCTCCCACTTCTCGTCGGCCGGCCAGTCGTCGGGCCGCGCCCAGATCCCGACCGGGAAGAGCTCGGCGTCTTCGGTGCAGCCGATCAGCGCGGTGTGATCGTCGAAGGGCGCGCCGTCGAAGCCGAGGGCAACCGGTTGGCGCTTGTCGAGCTCGACCGCGCCCATCACCTCGGCGATCTCGTCAGGGTCGAGCCAGTGGGAGGCGGCAGCGCGGGGACGGTTGAGGAAGTAGCGGTAGGCGGTGGCCTCGGGCTCCTCGGCATCGCGGATCAGATTCACGATCCGCGCGAAGTCGATCCACTCGGCTGCCGGGCCGTAGCCGGTCCGCATCGCCTTGATCAGCGAGCGGTTGTCTCCGAAGCGCTTGGGCACGTCGCCCTGGCGGTGGTCGTAGAGGACGCCGCGCTTGGTCACGGCCTCCTCCGCCGGAGCGGCGGCGTGCTTCTCCGCAGCCTGCTCGGCGATCGAGTGCTCGCCCGGCTGCCAGGCGGTCGTCGTGTCGAGGCCCCAGGGCTCGGCGGCCTTGCGCTTGCCCGTGTTGCGCGAGACGGTCCCGTGCATCTGGCGGAGCTTTGGCAGCACGTAGAGATGCGTCTCGTCAGCGACGAAGAACGTCTCCTTGCCGCCGTCCTTGGATGCGTCGCCGGAGGTCGAGGGAACGATCTCCCCGCCGCCGGGCTCCTTGATGAAGGTTCGGGTCAGGCCGGTATCGACGTGGTACTCCTCAGCGGCCCGCCCCTCCTCGAGCATGTAGACGACGTTGTCGTAGGTGTTGCCCGACTGGTCCTCCTCGGTGGCGAGGCAGCGGACGAAGGGATAGCTGACCGGGACACCCACCGGGTCGCCCGCGGCGTCGAAGCCGTCGCAGCGCACCGGCCCTAGGGCCTCGGCGCAGACCAGGCCGCCGGCTATCTCCGACTTCGCCCGGCCCTTCGGGCGGGAGAGGATGCCGCGCTGGATCAGCCGGCGGCCGGCGAGGCGGTGGTCCTGCGGGTGGACGCGGTAGGCCCAGCAGATGAAGAGGGCGATCTCGTCGTCGATCTCCCACGGCTCGCCCTGGACGTCGCCGGGGCCGTGGCAGAGCATCGCCTCGATCCAGTCGATGACCTGCCAGCCGAGGGTCGGGAAGGTGACCGGGGGGAGCACCTACTTGACGACCGTGAGGCGTGCGCGACGAGAGGAGCTCGAGCTCTTCTTCGCCTGCCTGCCCTCGGCCTTCACTTCGGGCGACTCAGGGACGCGCCAACGCAGGTCGCGCTTGCCCTTCGGGTTGAGGCCGAGACGATCCTGCATCTGCCGGATCTCAGCGAGCAACGAGAGCTTGCCGCGCACCATCTCCTCGTAGAGAAACGCGAGGTCGACCGCCGCCTGGATCTCGGCGGGGCCGTACTGGGTCGTCACCGGATCGGACCGCCACGCCTTCCACGCCGAACGTGTCCGGGTGGACCAGCCGCCGGTGTGCTTCGCCCGCCTCGGAAGGGCCGGCAGGATCGGCTTCGTGAGGGGCGGGAGGTCCACCCACTCGCCTCGAGCTGGCGTGTTGCGCCGGCGCCGCTGCTCGGCGGGCGCCGGGCCCTGGCCGGCCACCTAGGGCCGCCCCTGGGAACGGATTTCAGATCCGTACACATTGCGAGGAAGC
>CAZVVS010000033.1:0-21496 GCA_964630585.1 uncultured Gordonia sp. | reverse complement strand
CGAGGCCGTGCACCTCTTCGGCGACGTTCTCGGCGGAACTCTCCTGTCGGGAGGTGACAATCTCACAACAGGGATCAAACTGATCCAGCTTCGGTTCCATAAGTTCAAACTCGAACTGCTCCAGCCGATCCGCGACGACTCCGTCCTCGCGGCCCACTTGCGCCGTCGCGGTCCCGGCTTTCACCACATGACGTTGACGGTCGACGACGTACCGCATACAGTGAGTTCGCTCGCCGAAGCCGGGGTCTCGACAGTCGGGACAGACACTTCATCCCCGCGCTGGCAAGAAACCTTTCTCAACCCCGGCGAAGCATTCGGCTCACTCATTCAGTTTGTACACAGCGACCTTCGCTGGGATGTACCGACTGACGCCTACACGATCGACGACATCCTCTCGGGACGTGTCGTCTGGAACGACTACATTGCCTGTTTGGCCGACGATATCTCCGCGGAAGATGGTCAAGCTGTTTGAGACAGACGGTGGCTAGTTAGTTAGTGTCCCCCACTGATCTGAGCCAAGTCAGGCCCGGTTCCAGGCAACATGCGTCATCGGGCGTCTCCCCCTATTGTCACTTGCTCAGCTGCCGTGCTTTCCAGCTTTCGAAATCAAACTTCCTTCTGTAAAACTTATCGCATAACCCAACGACAGGCCTTGCGCTCACACTGAAGGAGAGAGCAGAAACGGCGCGGAAGTCAGAGAATCTGAGAAGAAAGCGAACTTCCCTAGAAACCCGAGATCCGCGCCGGTCCCACCGACTGTAGGACTAACCTTCCATTGTCTACTCTGCGATGACGTGTATCGCCCTCTCCGGGCAGACCACCTCACCATACCGTGCTACTTCCTCCAGCCCTAGGGGAACCTCAATAGTCTCACCACGGTGGGTGTTGTAGCCATTGTCGTCCACTTCGTAGAACTCCCCGGCCATCATGGCGCACCGAGCGTGTCCCGTACAGCCTTGTTGGCCTCCGTCCACACCTTCGTCGATATGTACTTTCATCGGTTCACACCCACTACTTCCAATCGATCCTAGAACTTGATCTTGAGGGAGCGCATCGAACGCAGCTGGCCCGTCACGTATACGGGATCCCCTACGATCTCCCACTTCGGAATTCGCCTGAGCCACTCTTCGAACACGGCAGTCAGCTCAAGGCGCGCCAGATTCGACCCGATACACCGGTGAATTCCCACACCGAAGGCCGAATGAAGCACCGTCTCCCGGGTGATGTCGATCGTCTTCGGATTCTCTACAACTGCGGGGTCCCGGGAAGCGCCGGCATACATCATGAGGATGTAATCACCCTCGGTCAGCTGCTTCCCACCAATCTCCACGTCTTCCGTGCATGTCCGGCCGAGAGCGACCACCGGCGCGAAAACACGGGCAAACTCTTCGATGGCCCGAGGCATGTAGGTCTCGGGTTCATCGATGAGGAGCTGTCGCGCCTCGGGGTTCGCCGCCAGCCAGTTAATCACGGAACCGATGACATAAGTGGTCGTTGCGATTCCACCGAACGTCACGTCCATGAGCACCGATACACGGTCCTCCCACGGCGACATCGTTCCGTCTTCGTACTCGACGCCAGCAGCGATCATGTCGACCATATCGCCTCGTGACGGCTCCTCGGAGCGCATCTTCAGGTAGCTATCGAGATACTCCCAAACAAACCCGAACTTTGCTCCGCGCTCTTCCGGGTCCTCCGCAAACGTACCCATCTCCACGCCATCCACCAGCGCTGCCAGGTCATCAACCGGCACGCCGAGAATGTTCTTGAAGAACGCCCATCCGGGAAGGATCGCGGCAAACTCGGTAATGACATCACACTCACCCTTGTCGATGAACGAATCAATGAGCGCGTTCACGTCGTTGCGAATATTCTCATCATAGTCGTTTACCACAGCGGGTCCCATGAAGGGATTCAGCGACTGCCTCCACGAGGTGTGCAGAGGCGGATCCGATTCCTCCGGAATCAGGTACTTAACACCTTCTGGACGATTAGGCATGTATCCCTTCGCTGCAGAGAAGGTCCGCCAGTTCTGTCCGACGTTCTTGACAACCGCGTGCTGAGTCGCGATGTAGTAGCCTTTGCCTACCTTGCTGTGCGCGACCGGACACTTAGCAACAAGATCGTCGATAATCTCAACGTGCTTGTCCGTGAACACAGGATCATCCAGATCGAAATCGTTGTAGATGTCCCTGCCGTACTTCCTAATCGACTCGTTGATATCCTCCTGAGTTGGCTCGGTCTGCGTGACCTGTTCAGTTTTCGAATCCATTTTACTTCTCCTTCTCCAGTGGAATGCGGGCTATACGAGCGTGTAGCCGCCATCGATGAGGTAGTCCGAGCCGGTGATGAACAGAGATTCATCGCTCGCCAGGAACAACGCCAGGCTGGCAACCTCGCTGGCGTCGGCGATTCGGCCAACCGGATTTCGCGAGATGATTCCATTGATCATGTCCTGCGGAAGGTGCGGCGTGATCGCGGTCTCGATCGTGCCCGGGCTGATGGCGTTGACGCGGATCCCCTTGTCCGCGTACTCAGCAGCTGCGGTCTTGGTCAGCATGACGACTCCCCCCTTCGTCGCGCAGTAGCTGGCCATGCCGGGGAAGGCGACGGATGCCGCCATCGATGCGGTGTTGATAATCGAACCGCCGCCGGTTTCGAGCATCACGGGAATCGCATAGTGAATACCGAGGAATACGCCACGAAGGTTGATGTCCTGGACCTGGTCCCACGCATCTTCCGACATTTCTGCGACCGAGACTACTTCGCCGTCGATGCCGGCATTGTTGTATAGCACATCGAGACGACCGAAGGCTTCCACTGCCGCATCGATTCCCGCCTTGACGCTCTCCCCCTTCCTGACATCCATTTCAACTCCGAGCGCTCCGTCACCGAGTTCCTCAGCGATAGCGTTTTGCGAACCGGAGATGTCAGCGAGAACAACCTTTGCGCCCTCTGCATGAAAGCGTCGCGCAGTCGCTTCGCCAATACCGGATCCGGCACCCGTTACGAGCGCCACCTTGCCTTGCAAACGTCCCACTTCATATCTCCAATCTTGTAGAGTCGTCCGACTCGTTCTTGTGTGTTGATTCGAACAAACCGCGTCGTCACCCGTGAATCGCGCGGGATTCTGTGCGAACGTCGGCGGCTCCCGCCTCGTGGTGCGGGAACCCTACGCGGCGGTCATTGAGCGGTTAGACCTCCATCAACTATCTGTTCGGTTCCAGTGATGTACGAAGAGTCATCCGAAGCCAGCCACACGACGAGCTGTGAAACTTCGTCGGCGTCAGCCATTCGGCCCAGTGGGATCTGCGACGCGATACCACCGCCCTCTTCATCTGTCGCGGCCGCCATCATCGGCGTCTTGATGTACCCCGGGTGAACCGAGTTGCAGCGAATGTTGTCTTTCCCGTACTGGTCAGCGACGTGTTTCGACATTCCTCGTGAGGCAAACTTGCTGCCCACATATGCCAGATTCGGTGCCCCGACAATTGATACGATCCCCGCCACCGAGGAGACATTAATGATGGAGCCGATCCCCGCCTTCTGCATAGACGGGATGGCGGTCTTCATTCCATAGAACTGGGAATACTGATTCACCTGGCAGACTTTGTTGTAGTCTTCCTCGTTCATTTCCACCGTCTCTACGATCGGGCCGAGGATGCCAGCGTTATTTACCAGTACGGTAACGTTGCCGAATCGGTCCTCGGCGGCTTCGACAAGCGCCTTCCAATCCGCAGGTGACGTAACGTCGACCTTCACGAAGATTGCTGATTCGCCGAGCTCGTCGGCGATTCGCTTCCCCCCGTTCTCATTCAGGTCCGCCATCACCACCTTCGCACCTTCCGCAACGAATCGGCGGGCGTGCGCCTCACCCATCCCTTGGGCAGCTCCGGTGATGATGGCAACCTTGCCGTCAAGCTTTCCCATAATTCCTCCTTTGTGAAACAAATACTTGTTTTTCTGACTGTAGTGATAGATCTACCATCCGGTAGCCGAGTCTAGATCTAGGCTCATGCCCGCACAGACTCGAGCATTTCATCAACGCTCACGAACTTGACGCGCGAGCGGCCCGCCGACCTTCCCCTGTCCTTTTCGGCAGCATCTATCCGCCGCCAGGTATTGAAATCCACAAATTCGGGCTGACGCGCATTCACCAGGCCGTGTAGAGCATCCACTTCCACGGCCGGGTCGGTGAGCCCGCCCCGCTTGTGGTCATCGAGCAGCGAAGCGACTGTCTCTTTCGCATCGACCTTGTTCGTGCCGATGACTCCGGTTGCTCCCCGCTTGATCCATCCAGAGCAGTACAGGCCAGCAATGGCCTCGTCACGATCTTCATCGAGGACGCGTCCCCCAGCATTGGGAATGGTTCCGGCCAACTGGTCGAACGGCATTCCCGGTACCGGCTTTCCTCGATACCCGATCGCACGCAAGACCAGTCGTGTGTCGAGTGCTTCCTCTTGCCCCGCAGAATTAACGAAGGTGATGGACTGTACGTGGTCGTCGCCCTCGATTCTGGTCGGCGTCAATCCGAATCGGAGTATGATACGTCGCTTATCGACACTGGGCTGACGCTTGATCGCAGCTAGCAGGATCATATCCCGCGGGTTGCTCTCATCGAGTTCACAGTCCATGTCCTGTTCGTACGCAATGAGATCGACACCCTCAAGCCGAGACAGCGCGGTCAATTCACCGGTACTGTATGCGGCGCTCCGGGGCCCCTTGCGGGCCACAATCACCACTTCTTCGACCGCACTATCAGCCAAAGCCGATATCGCATGGTCAGCCATGTCGGTCATACGATAGGCATCGGTCGGCTGAGCCAGCGACCGTGCGACGTCAAGCGCAACGTTACCGTTCCCGATGATCGCCACCCGCTGAGTAGACATGTCGAACTCATCGAGCGAGTGGTCGGGGTGCCCGTTATACCAGGCGACAAACTGCCGAGCGGAATGAGACCCGGGCAAGCCCTCGCCAGGAATCCCCAACTCCCGATCCCCCTCCGCGCCGGCGGCCCAGAGCACCGCATGGTGATGTTCGAGCAGTTCAGCAACCGTAAGATGCAACCCGACTTGTACGTTGAAGTAGCAGTGCACATTCGCACGCGACAGCACGCGCTCGAAGAGCTTCTCAATCTTCTTAGTACCGGTGTGGTCGGGGGCCACCCCGGCACGCACCAGCCCGAATGGCGTCGGGAGCTTCTCGAATACCGATACACGGACCCCGCGAACTTCGCTCAGCGCATCAACCGCGTAGCAGGCGGCGGGTCCCGCGCCGACCACCGCCACACGCAGCACGGGGCGATCCTCCGGCAATCGTGGTCGCCTGATCACCGGCGCCACGCCTTCCTCAATCGGTCGATCCTCGAAGTACTGAGCGTTGATCGCCAGTAGATCGTCGTCCCCGTCAGGCATTTCGTAGTCCGGATAGACGACGCCGATTGGACATGCATCCACACATGCCGAGCAATCGATGCACGTAGCGGGATCGATGTACAGCTGCTCAACCGATGTGAAGTCCGGATCGCCGGGCCGAGGGCGAATGCACTGCACCGGGCACGCAGCTACGCATGACGCATCGAGGCAGCATCCCGGTGCGATTACGTAAGTCATACCGGCGCCTCCGAGTTCTTCTTGTGATGTTGATCATACTGAACCAGACACCGGGCGCGGTGTCAAGCAAGTGTTCGTTTTGGGGCGTCATATCAGAGTTACAACCGCTGTGACCTCGTATGTTAGTACAGTAGGTACTGAAAACAATCGCTTGTTATGGCACCTCGTCTGCCCCGAGTGCACCGCGCAAATAGTCGCTCGGCATCTTGTCGGCCGAAGTCCACTAGGGTTGCGCCGCGCTCCGGGAGACGGGTGCGCCGTCAATTCCGTCGTCCGCGGCGGCCCCCATATCCGACGGTCGCAGTGATGTTGTCGCAGCGGAAGTCGCCAGCGCCGGGCGCCAAACCCGCGTGCTTCCCGGCCGCCGGCCCCTCGTCGTCGGGCATTGTCGTCGACAGCAGCGCTCCGACCCAACGAGTCGACGAGTCGATGTCCACCAGTAGTGCCGTAGCGAACAGGGTGAGCGGTCGCGCGAGAATCACACCCAGCGGTCCGATGACAACGCCCAGAACGCCAACGACAGATTCTTCGTGGCCGATCCGTGCCCAGTGAGCCAAACTTGCCCATCTGCGAGGCATAAGAAGAGCCCTCCACCTGCGTAAACAGGTGGAGGGCTCGCCGTGGAGCTGCCGGGAATTGAACCCGGGTCCTCCGCCGCTTCACTGGGGCTTCTCCGTGTGCAGTCCGCTGTGTCTCTACTCGGATCTCTCGGTCACGCGAACAAGCCGAGATGACGATCCCAGTCGCTGTTGGCTGTCCCGACCCCGCCCGCGACCGGCGGAGTCGGTGAGTTCCCTAAGCTGATGCCGGCATCCGGATGTGGGAACACCACCCGGGCCGACAGACTAGCTTCGCTGCTTAGGCAGCGAGAGCGTAGTCGCGCTGATTGGAATCGGCGCTTAATTGGTTGCTGCGACGCTCACGGTGGTCTCTAGCCTGCACCGACACGCTTCCCCCAACTCGACGCACAGAGTCGAAACCGATCAGCCCCGAGGTGGGATCCGCTGCTTTCACAGCGGACTACCCAGTGTAACCATCGGGGTCGGACAAATCATCCCGATATCCCCAGCGCGATCAGTAGTGTCAGGTCTGCAGATCTCGAAGGAGCCATCATGAAGCATCGGATCGCCGCAGTCGTCGCCACCGGCCTTGCCGTCGCGTTCGCCGCCCCGGCCGCCACGGCGTCGGCAGCCGGACCTCAGATGACAGCCCGGACCGAGAGCGCCGGACCGCTCGGAAGCGGCATCGTCGTGACGCTCAACAACACCAGCGGCCGAGTCATCGGCGGCTGCATCTTCGAACTGCACGGGGGCGGACAGACCCTGAGGCCCGGCCAGCTTCGCGCCGGCCAGATCCCCGTGGGATCGACGTGGTCGGGCATGTTCCCACCCGTTCCGCCCGGCAAGTACACGGTGGGTGGGCGTTGTCACGAACCGTTCCGCGGCGCATCCGACGTCGTGACGCCCAAGTTCTTCTGGAAGAAGCAAGTCCCCGTCAGCTCGCGGTCGGCAGCTGCGGTCACACGATCTGCAGCAACAGTGTGTCCCCCGCCCCGACAAGCCCGCCCAGCCGTCCGTCGCGCGAGGCGTACTCCCGCCCGGTCCACGCGTCGACCGCATGGATCTGTCCGGCCAGCCCCAGTGCCGTCTTGGCCACGGTGACCTGAGCGGGCTCGTCGCGACGGTTGGTCAGCGACACGATCAACCCTTTGATCCCGACCGCCCGAGCGCGCACGACCGCCTCTTCGTCGTCGCGCACGGTACCGCCGATCGCGGCGCGCTCGTCGCGCGCCAGCCCGATGACCTCGGTGTTGCCGACGACGGCACGCACCTGCGGCGAGAGTCCCGTCGGCGATCCGCCCAGCACCCACGGCCGTGCCGCCATCAGCGCGTCCGTGAGCTGGGTGCGCAGCCGATTCGCGTCCGCACCTGCAGTCAGCGAAACCACCTCGGCCCGCTCCGGCAGAGCCGTCACCAGCGTCAGCCCGCGTCTCGCCAAGGCTCCGGCAACGGCGTCGCGCTGTGCCGACGCGGCACACGACTCGACGACGAGTAGCCGGTAGCCCGCGTCGCGCAGCCCCGTCGAGACGAGGCCGTCGGCGTCGGGGACGACGCCCGCGACAGTGCACGCCGCACCAGTGAGCCAGTGCGGCTGCGGAACCGGCGGCGCCGGCCCGGAACTCGCACACCCCGCCGCACCGGCCACGGCGACGACCGTCGCGACTGCCGCAACCGTGAACCGCACGCTCGCCCTACATGCCTTTGACGCGACGGCCCAGCTCGCGCTCGACCTCGCGGCGCGCAGTGCGCTTGGCCAGGTCCTGGCGCTTGTCGTGGGCCTGCTTGCCGCGGGCGAGCGCCAACTCGACCTTCACGCGGCCGTCGCTGAAGTACAGCGACAGCGGCACCAGCGTCAGGTTGCCGTCGCGCACCCGGCCCACGAGGTTGTCGATCTCGCGCCGGTGCAACAGCAGCTTGCGGTTGCGCAGCGGCGAGTGGTTGGTCCATGAACCCGACCCGTACTCGGCGATGTGCAGCCCACGCAGCCACACCTCACCGTCGTCGATGGTCGCAAACGAGTCGACCAGCGACGCCTTGCCGTCGCGCAAGCTCTTCACCTCGGTACCGAGCAGTGCGACGCCCGCCTCGTAGGTGTCGAGGATGGCGTAGTTGTGGCGCGCCTTTCGATTGGTCGCGATCACCTTGCGACCCTTTTCCTTCACCGCCGGTCCTTTCCGCGTGGTTGCGCGATCACTCGCGCACGTACCACCGCAGAGTGACATATGACGTCACGCTCGCCAACACAATTCCGGTCAGCAACAGCCACGGTGACACGAACA
This sequence comes from uncultured Gordonia sp., assembly GCA_964630585.1. Taxonomy (GTDB): domain Bacteria; phylum Actinomycetota; class Actinomycetes; order Mycobacteriales; family Mycobacteriaceae; genus Gordonia. The sequence continues at coordinate 13,045 of CAZVVS010000033.1, read as the reverse complement.
GGACGTCCTCATTGGTCACCCGAGCCAGGATGTTGACGCCGTAGAGGTCGTTGAGCGCCTCGTCGAAGAAGAACTTCTTGCCGATGAGCAGCCCGACGACGGCCAGCACGGTCCCGACGGTCGCGGCCACGACCGCCTCGATGAGGAACGGCAGCTGCGTGTACCACCGTGTCGCACCCACCAGGCGCATGATCGACACCTCGGTGCGCCGCGTGTACGCCGCCATCTGGACGGTGTTGGCGATCAGCAGCACCGCCACGACACCGAGGATCAGCGACAGCACGAACGCCGCATTGCGGGCTCCGCGGAGCACACTGAACAACCGGTTGACGAGCTTGCGTTGGTCCTGCACGCCGTCGACGCCCAGATCCCGACGCTGGGCGAACTTGTCGATAACCTCGCCGTACTTGTCGGGATCGTTGACCTTGACGCGGAACGACGCGGGCATCGTGTCGGGCTCTACCGCGTCGGCCATCTCCGGCGAGTTCTTGAACGCCTCCTTGGCCGCCTTGTAGGCCTCTTCGAGATTGACCCAGGTGACGTTGGTGACGCCAGGCTCGTTCTTCAGCTCGTCGCGCAGCTGAGAGCACGGCGAGCGCTCGCAGTTCGGATCGGCGCGGGCGACCTCGTCGTTGACGAAGATCTGCAACTCGACACGATTGAAGAAGATCTGCTCGCTCTTGGTGGCCATCTGCATGACCAACAGGCCCGATCCCAGCATGCCCAGCGTGATCGCGGTGGTGAGGATCATCGCAATGGTCATGGTGACGTTGCGGCGCAGCCCGTTGAGGACTTCGGTGATGATGAAATTGGCGCGCATGTTTGCTGCTCTCCTCGAATGTGGTGCGTCAGCCGATGCCGTACACGCCATGCTTGTCGTCGCGGACCAGGTGGCCGTTGTCGAACTCCAGGACCCGCCGTCGCATCGCATCGACGATCTGGCGGTCGTGGGTCGCCATGACGACGGTGGTGCCGCGCCGGTTCACACGGTCGAGCACCTCCACGATCTCTTGGCTGGTGATGGGGTCGAGGTTGCCCGTCGGCTCGTCGGCCAGCAGCACCACCGGACGGTTGACGATGGCCCGGGCGATCGCCACGCGCTGCATCTCGCCGCCGGACAGTTCGTTGGGCATGCGGTCGGCCTTGCCGGCCAGGCCCACATACTCAAGGACGTCGGGCACGATCTGGTTGATCGTCGACGCCGGCTTGCCGATCACCTCTAGTGCGAAGGCGACGTTCTCGGCTACCGACTTCTGCTGCAGCAACCGGAAGTCCTGGAAGACACAGCCGATCGACTGGCGAAGCTTGGGGACCTGCCGGGCCCGCAGCGAGTTGACGTGGTACTCGCCGATCCAGATGTCACCCGAGGTAGGCTTGTCCTCCTTGAGGAGCATCCGGAAGAAAGTCGACTTGCCCGATCCCGACGGTCCGATGAGAAAGGCGAACTCCCCCTTGCCCACCTCGAGGCTCACGTTGGACAGCGCCGGCCGCGTCGAGGCCTTGTACTGCTTGGTGACGTTCTCCAGCTTGATCACGGGATGCCAGTGTAGCCACGGCGCCTGAACACGCTCCTCAGGCGCGCCGCCGCCCCCCGACCACGCTCTAGTGGGTCGAGGGCACTTTTTCGATTGTGATCGTCGGGCGCGCGGGCCCGTTACGCGCGTCGTCGTCGGGGAGGGTGTACAGGTATACCGCGAGCAGGCCGATGAAGAGCACCGACAGGATGATCGTCGACATGTGCTTGCGACTCCACGTACGGCTCATCGCTACTCCTCGTCTTCGGGCGTGTCCGGGTTGTAGCCCGAACGGACGTCAATGCCGGCCTGCCGCAGCGCCTCGATCAGGAAGATACGCAGGTCGCGGCTCACCTCGAACTGTTTTCCGGGCAGGGTGCGCGCGACGATGCGGATGGTATAGGTGTCGGCCCCCATCTCGATGACCCCCAGCGGCACCGGGGCGTCGAGTAGTAGCGGCCCGTAGTCCTTGTCCTTGCGGAACGACTCGCCGATGGCGGCAAGTTTGCTGTTCACCACCCGGAGGTCGACGTGGGAGGCGAAATCGACGTCGACGACGGCCCTCGCCCAGTCCTTCGATTGGTTGATCGCGGCGATCACCTGGCCGTTGGGGACGGTGATGAGCTCGCCGTCGATGGTCCGCAGCCGTGTCACCCGCAGTGAGACGTCCTCGACGTGGCCCTCTTTCTGGACGGCGCTGGGCAGCACGAGGCAAACCAGGTCGCCATACCCGTACTGCTTCTCGGTGACGACGAAGAAGCCGGCCATCAGGTCCTGCACGATGCGCTGCGCACCGAAACCGAGGGCGGCACCGAGTAGTGCGCCCGGACCGACGAGTCCGGCCACCGGGACACCGAGCATCGTGAGGACGCGAACGGCGACGATGAGCGCGATCAAGGAGATCAACGTCCAGCGCACCACCTGCAGCATCGCTCGCAGGTATTTGGCGTTCTCTGCCATGACCAGGGCGTCGCCGGTCGTCGACTGCGCGGTGACGCGGGTCTCGAAGCGCTCGAGCACCCAATCGACGAACTTGGCGAGGAGGGTGCCGCCGATGATCCACAGCGAGGCCGGTAGCGCCGTGATGTACAGCCAGTCACCCAGGTGGTGCAGTGCGCGGCAGGTCGAGTCCAGCAGCCGGTTAGTCTGCATCGCTGCCGCCGTCGGCCATCCGCCAGCGGATGCCGGCCTCGATGAAGTCGTCGATCTCGCCGTCGAGCACGGCAGTCGGGTTGTTGTTCTCGAGGTTCGTCCGCAGGTCCTTGACCATCTGGTACGGGTGCAGCACATAGGAGCGCATCTGGTTGCCCCAGCTCGCCCCTCCGTCACTCTTTAGGGCGTCCATCTCCGCGCGCTCCTCGGCCCGCTTGCGCTCGAGCAGCTTGGCCTGCAGCACCCGCATCGCCGAGGCCTTGTTCTGCAGCTGACTCTTCTCGTTCTGACAGGTGACGACGATGCCGGTCGGGATGTGCGTCAGGCGCACCGCGGAGTCGGTGGTGTTCACCGACTGCCCACCCGGGCCCGATGAGCGGTACACGTCGACCTTGATGTCGTTCTCGTCGACGTCGATGTGGTCGGTGGTCTCGACGACGGGGAGGATCTCGACCTCGGCGAAGGACGTCTGCCGACGGCCCTGGTTGTCGAACGGACTGATCCGGACGAGGCGGTGGGTGCCCTGCTCCACCGACAGCGTGCCGTACATGTAGGGCGCCTTGACCGTGAACGTGGCACTCTTGATCCCGGCCTCCTCGGCGTAAGACGTGTCGTACACCTCGACGCCGTATCCGTGCGCCTCGGCCCAGCGGATGTACATGCGCATCAGCATTTGCGCCCAGTCTGCGGCGTCGACGCCACCGGCACCGGATCGGATGTTCACCAGGGCGTCGCGCTGGTCGTATTCACCGGCCAGCATCGTCTTGACTTCCATCGCCTCGATGTCGGCGCGCAGCGATGCACGCTCGGCGTCGGCATCGGCGAGGGCCGTCGCGAGGTCGTCGCCCTCCTCGGCCTCGGCCAGTTCGTAGTGCACGGGCAGATCGTCGAGTCGCTGGCGCAGTTCGGTGACGCGCCGCATCTCGGCCTGGGCGTGCGACAGTGCGCTGGTGACCTTCTGCGCGTGGTCCTGGTCGTTCCACAGCTCGGGGTCGGACGCCTGCATTTCCAGTTCGTCGATCCGCCGACGGAGCTCCTCGAGGTCGAGGACCTTCTCGACGGTCGTCAACGTCGCATCGAGGGCTTCCAGGTCGGCGGTCACATCAGGCTGCACAAGTCCTCAGCCTACCGAGCACACGATGCCCGCTTACTGCGGGTCGGCGGCGATCACCCACGACGAGTCCACCTTGCGCGGGTCGTAGCGCACCGGCATGTCCTGCCCGATCTGCGGCCACGGTGCGTCCAGCGACCACACGAACCCGCCGTACACCTCGGTGGGTGCGATGTCGGGGCCCAGGACGGTGCCTGAGACGGTGACGAACGCCTGCCCGTTCTTGTCTCCCGCGTCGGGGCGGGGGCTCACGCCGGTCAGGGTGAGCGTCCCGGCGCTCATCGCGGCGAGCTTCGCCGCCGAGGGCTGGCGCCCGCCGCGCAGGTTGATGATCAAGGCGACCGCGACAGCGGCCAGGGCGATCGCTACGACCAAACCGATGAGCATGACCGATATCCTATTTGCTCATGACCAACCTAGCCACCGCCTTGGCACTCGCCGACGACGCCGATGCGCTCACCCTGCCGCGCTTCGGCGCGCTCGACCTGCAGGTCGACACCAAACCCGACTTGACGCCGGTATCCGACGCCGACCTGGCCTGCGAGACCCTGCTGCGCGATCGGATCGGGACGGCGCTGCCCTACGACCGGATCATGGGCGAGGAGTTCGGCGGCGAGGCACTGGCGGTCGGGCGGCAGTGGGTGATCGACCCCATCGACGGCACCAAGAACTTCGTGCGCGGCGTCCCGGTCTGGGCGACGCTCATCGCGCTGATCGACGACGGGGTGCCCGTCGTCGGCGTGGTCTCCGCCCCCGCCCTGGGCCGACGCTGGTGGGCGTCGGCCGGCGAGGGCGCGTTCACCGTCGGCCCGGAGTCGGCGCAGCCGCGTCGGATCTCGGTGTCGTCGGTGAGTGGAATGTCCGACGCGAGCCTGGCGTTCTCGAGTCTGTCCGGCTGGGCCGATCGGGGCCTGCGCGAGAAGTTCGTCGCCCTGACCGACGAGGTGTGGCGGGTCCGTGGTTTCGGCGACTTTTGGAACTACTGCCTGGTCGCCGAGGGCGCCGTGGACATCGCCGCCGAACCGGAGGTGTCGCTGTGGGACCTGGCCGCGGTCGATGTGCTCGTGCGCGAGGCCGGCGGGCGGTTCACTAACCTCGACGGTGAGCTGGGACCGCGTGGCGGCAGCGCTGTCGCCACCAACGGACGCCTGCACGACGAGGTGCTGTCGGCGCTGCGCTGACCCCGTCCTGTCCGATATGTGATTCTGCTCACACCGGCTGGGTGCCGGTGCCACGATGACGCTATGAGGTGGCTCGCAGTCCTGTCGGTGTTCGTCGTGTCTGCCGCATTGGCGGCCCTGGGTTGGTTCGCCGGGGGCTGGCTGTGGTGGGTCTTGGCCGTCGTCGTCGCCGCACTGGGCGGTGTCGGGATCTACGACCTGATCCAGACCAAGCATTCAGTAACCCGCAACTACCCGATCATCGGGCACGCGCGGTTCCTCATGGAAGAGATCCGGCCCGAGATCCGCCAGTACTTCATCGAGTCCAACACCGAGGGCCGACCCTTCGACCGCGAGCTGCGCGACCTGGTGTACGACCGCGCCAAAGGGAACCACGGCGAGGAGCCGTTCGGCACCCAGCGCGACGTCAACGCCGTCGGCTACGAGTTCGTCGCACACTCGCTGCGCGCCAAGCCCAAACCCGACGGTCCGCAGCCGCGCGTGCGCCTGGGCGGCCCGCGGTGCACCAAGCCCTACGACATCGCGCTGTTGAACGTGTCGGCGATGAGCTTCGGGTCGATGTCGGCGAATGCGATCGAGGCGTTGAACGGCGGCGCGGCGCTCGGTGGTTTCGCCCATGACACCGGGGAAGGCTCGATCAGCAAGTACCACCGCAAGCGCGGAGGCGACCTGATCATGGAGGTGGCCTCGGGCTATTTCGGATGCCGCACCGAGGACGGCCACTTCGATCCGGAGAAGTTCGCCGAACGGGCCCAGAGTGACCAGGTCAAGGCCATCAACATCAAGCTGTCCCAGGGCGCCAAACCGGGCCTGGGCGGCTTGCTCCCCGGGGCAAAGGTGACGCCCGAAGTGGCGGCCGCGCGCGGTGTCCCGGTCGGGACGACGGTGGTCTCTCCCCCGGCCCACAACGCATTCCACACCCCGGTCGAGCTCATGGAGTTCATTGAGCAATTGCGGGTGCTGTCCGGCGGCAAGCCGGTCGGATTCAAGCTGTGCATCGGTTCGAAGCGGGAGTTCCTCGCCATCTGCAAGGGCATGCTCGCCACCGACATCACCCCCGACTTCATCATCGTCGACGGTTCGGAGGGCGGGACGGGCGCCGGCCCGGTCGAATTCGAGGACCACGTCGGGATGCCGTTGACCGAGGGACTGATGTTCGTGCACAACGCCCTCGTCGGCGTCGGGCTGCGCGAGCAGATCAAGATCGGGGCGAGCGGCAAGGTCGCGACAGGCATCGACATCGTCAAGCGCATCTGCCAGGGTGCCGATTTCACGCTCGCCGCGCGCGCCATGATGTTCGCGATCGGCTGCATCCAGGCGCAGAAATGCCACACCAACACCTGCCCGGTCGGCGTCGCGACCCAGGACCCGGCGCGGGCCCGCGCGCTCGTCGTCGACGACAAGATCCAGCGCGTCTACCAGTACCAGGACAAGACGGTGAACTCCGCGCGGCAGATCATCTCGTCGATGGGGCTGGACTCCTTCGACCAGTTGACGCCGCGCAAGCTGTTCCGCCGCGTCGACCCCCAGATCACCATGACCTACCACGACCTGTTCGAGTGGCTCGAACACCGCCAGCTGCTCACCGATCCACCCGAGGCCTGGCACCGCGACTGGATGACCGCCTCGGCTGAGACGCTGGACCCGGTGGAAGTCGCCGAGGTCATGGAGCCGATCGGGGTTCTGGACGACCTCGAGTAGCGCTCAGCCCGGACCGGTGTCGGTCCCCGTGCGTACGGTCCCTGGACATGGAGAACGTACGGCTGCGGGGCCATCGGTTGGCGGAGCCGCTCACCGTCGAGATCCGCTGTTCTGCAGGAGCCCATCCCGTCACGATCGAGACCGATTGGTCGGTGACCTTCCCTTTCGACTGGGAGACCGAGCGCATCGTGGGCGCGTTGGCCGGCGACTCGCACTCGTGTGAGCATCTGGCAGTTCAGGGCCGATCGGTCGCGCAGACTGCCCTCCTCCGATTGCGCGCCAAGCCATACCCGATCCGGTTCATCGGCCCCGGCGAATGGACGATCGGTCCACGGGTGGGTCCGCGAACACGGTTCGTCAGCGCGGTCACTGCGGCGCACGAGCTGCGCAAGCTATCCAACATCGGCCACTTCCACGAACTCATGCAGGCACTCCTACCGCAAGGGCCGGGTGGCCCTCCCGCGCGCTGGGCGCAGCGGGCACAGACGATCGTGGCCGAATCCGACGGGGTGGACATCGCCTGGGCTGCAGGCGTACACCCGCGGCGACTCGTCGCCGCGTGGGTGGCTCTCGGGCGGCCGTCAGAACCACCCTCGGTCTACACGTATCTCAAGGTCATCTATGCCACCCGCGAGCAGCGATCGGCAGTACGTCGGTGCCCCCTACCGCCCATCGGCGCCCTGCCCGCTGCCGGACGCGAGAACCGCACCGCACTCATGCTCGTCAACATGCTCACCCGGGATCCCGATTTCCGGGAGCTGCTCGCCGCCACTGCCACAGACAACCCGCAGCCCGCGCAGAATCTGTTCCACCGCGCGCTCGAACAGATCTTCTTGTCGGAGGACAGCGACCCCTTGCCCACCGACCGGCCAGTTGACGTCGCAATCCGTCACGGAAGCCGTCAGATGCACCGTTCCGGTGCCAACGACCGGGCACTTTCCATGCTCCTCGGCCTCCCGATCAAGGACGGGATCTGGGAAGACGTCGCCGAGGATGTCTTTGCGGCGCTGTACGCGGTCGAGCACGACACCCACATGGGTGGCACGCTCCGGCCGGGCCGGATGACGAAGCTGACCCACATCTGGATGCACCGCTATCCGGAGTCGTGGAGCACCAACGGCGTGGGATGACATCTTCGCTGACACAATCGCGAGACTCGATGTCGGTCCCCGTGCGTACCGTCCCCGACCATGGAGAACGTAGGGCTGCGGGGCAATCGGTTGGCGGAGCCGCTCACCGTCGAGATCGCGTGTTCGGCGGGGTCGCATCCGGTCACGATTGAGACCGATTGGTCGGTAACCCTCCCCTTTGATTGGGAGAGTGAACGCATCGCGTCCGCCCTGGCCGGCGTCACACACTCGTGTGAGCACATGGGGGTTCAGGTCGGATCGGTCGCGCGAACCGCCCTCCTGCGCCTGCGCGCCGAGCCGTACCCGATCCGATTCGTAGGTCCGGGCGGAATGGACAGTCGGCCCACGAACGCGGTTCGTCAGCGCGGTCACTGCCGCGCACAAGCTGCGGCGGTTGTCCGACATCGGCCACTTCCACGAAATCATGCGAGCCCTCCTTCCGCACGGACCGGGCGGACCGCCTGCGCGCTGGGCCGAGCGGGCGCAGTCGATCGTGGCCGAATCCGACGGGGTGGACATCGCCTGGGCGGCGGGGGTGCACCCGAGACACCTAGACACAGCGTGGCGAAACCTGCGGTGCCCGGCGGAATCGCCGTCGGTCTACACGTATCTCGAATTCATCTATGGCACGCCCGACCGGCGATCGGCGATGCGCTCACGGCCCTTGCCGCCGGTCGACTCGCCGTCCGTCCCCCCACCGGTCGTCGGCGACGCCGATACCGACGGCCTCATCATCCCGTCCGTCGTCGGCATGCTGCACCGCGATCCCGCTTTCCACGAGCGGCTGACCGCGACGCTGAGCGCGAGTCCGGCCGTCGAGCAGAACCTGCTCCATCGCGCAATCGAGCAGGTCATCTCCCCTGAGTTTTGCTACCCGTGGTCGACGGACCGGCCGCTGTACGACAAACTCTGCGCGTTACATCTGGCCGGGGCCAACCACTCCGTTCTTTCCCACTTGCTCGATCTGTCACCCCGGCACTGGCTCTGGAGTGTCGATGAGGACGTCTTCGCGACTCTTTTCGCAGTCGAGGCCGCCTCACACGCCGCGAATCGTACCGGCATGGACCGGCTCCAGCAGCTGACCGCCGCGTGGAGGCTTCACCATCCGGAGAGCTTCACCGTCTCTCCGTCGATGTCCGACCCCGCCGATACGTTCCCGGCATGACTGAGAATTACCGACACACCCTCGACGCCCTCGGCCTGTGCGTGTCCGCCGGAATCCCGGCGATCCTGTGGGGCAACCCGGGCGAGGGCAAGACGTCGATGATCGAATCGGCGGCGAGCAACGCCGGTTGGATGGTCGAGACGGTGATCCTTTCGCAGAGCGAACCGTCGGACCTGGCCGGACTTCCCATCGTTTCCGGTGACGGGAACGTCGTCCTCGCCCCGCCCGCGTGGGCGCAGCGGCTGGCCGAGCACGACGGCCCGGCGATCTGCTTCTTCGATGAGTTCTCCACGGCTGCCCCGTCGCTGCAGGCGGCGGCACTGCGGATCCTGACGCACCGCCAGGTCGGCCGACTTCAGCTGCCCGAGTCGGTGACATTCGTCGCCGCTGCCAACCCGGTCGACGTCGCCGCGGCCGGTTGGGAGCTGGCCGCACCGACCGCGTCGCGCTTCGTCCACCTCGACTACGCGATGGCGCTGGACGTCTTCGCCGAGGGATCGGTCACCGGTCGATGGCCATCACTGCCGACGTGGGATCTGCCCAACGATTTCGCGGCCCGGGTAAAGCGGGAGTTGGCAGGCGTCACGGGCTTCCTGCGCGCCCGACAGAACCAGCTCAGTGTCATCCCCCGCGATCACGCCTCACGGTCGCGGTCCTTCCCCACTCCACGGACTTGGGATTTCGCGGCACGGCTGGGTGCGCTCGGCCAGGTCGTCGGCGTCAGTGAGGATGCGATCCGGATCGCCGTCGCCGGCGCGATCGGCGACGCGACCGCCCACGAGTTCCTGGCGTGGAAGGCAAACCTGGATCTGCCCGATCCGCACCGCCTCCTCGACGGTGCGGAGACGATCGACTTCAGCTCGCTGCGCCCCGACCGCGTCTATGTCGTCCTGCAGTCGCTGGTGGCGGTGATGGCATCCGACGACGGCACCGACGACCGGTGGACGAGGGCGGTGACACTGTGCTGCCAGGCCGCCGACGAGGCTGGGATCGATCCCGCCGTGCCCGCCATCCGCGCCCTCGTCGCGCCCGAGCAGCGCCCGCACGGTGTTGCCGTTCCCCGCGAGATCGCCGTCTTCGGCCCAGCGCTGGCCATGGCGGGCCTGCTGTGACATCTTTCGATACGACCCGGCTCACCGCGGCCCGGCTATGGGTGGTCAGTTCGCCGACGCACTCGTCGCCTCCCGGACGCGACGCGCCACGCGGACTCGCCTATCTCGCGCGTGGGCTGTACGCGCTGATCCCTGTCGCAACGCCGGCCGTGGCCCAGATGAGCATCGACGAGCAGTGGCGTCTCTACATCAACCCAGACTGGTTGGCCGACGCCGACATCCCGGTGATCGGGCGCGAGCTCGTGCACCTGTTGTGGCACCTGTTGAACCAGCACGCCGTGCGCGCCCGCGCGGTCGGTGTGACGACACAGACGCGCGAGGCATGGCATTTCGCCGCCGACACCGCTATCCGCGAGTTGTGCGAAGACTCCGAGTCCGGGCCCGAGGATCTCCCGATATGGGAGGGCGACCCGAGGCTGACTGTCGAAGCGCGGTTCGCCCAGCGGTCGGCAGCGAACGCTGAGGACAACGATCCCGCCGAGGGCAGCCCCGATGCCGACGACTCCGACGACCACCACGACTGCGGCAGCGGCGCGGACGGGCTCATGCGCGACCACGAGGCCCAGCACCTTCCTGACCTCCCCAAAGTGACCAAAGTCGAGTCCGACGCGCTGCGCCGCGAGATCGCTGCGGCCGCGGGCACCTCGGCGGGCTGGGTCGGGCGTTGGGTGGAGGACGTTTCTTCGGGGCCGCGGGTCCCGTGGCAGCAGGTGCTCGCGGGCGCGGTCCGCCGCGCCGTCTCCTCCACGGCCGGGCGAGGCGACTACACGTACCGACGCCCATCGCGCCGCGCCGCGCTCAACCCTCACGTCGTGCTGCCCAGCCCGCACCGCCCGGTGCCCGGCGTGGCCATCGTCATCGATACGTCGGGCAGCATGAGCGAAGCGGCGCTGGCCCACGTGCTCGCCGAGTTCGACGCCATCCTCGATGCACTGCAACTCGGTGAGCACGGGGTTATCGGGATCGCCGTCGACACCGTGGCCACCGCCACCCCCGCCCGGCGTGCGGCTGACGTGCTGCTCGTCGGTGGGGGTGGCACGGACATGCGGCGCGGCATCGCCGTCGCCACGCAGCTGCGCCCCAAGCCCGAGCTGTGCGTCGTGTTCACCGACGGCTACACCCCGTGGCCGGACCAGCCGGTCGGCGGGATGACTGTCGTCGCCGCGCTGGTTGCCGACGGCCGTGACTACCTGCCGCCGACGCCGGAGTGGATGGTCCGCGTCGAATGCGACGACGTCGCGGCGACCGTGGGGTAAACGTCATGCCACCCTTCCAGCGATCGGGCAGACTTCACGCCATGTCCGAGTCCACAACCCCCATTCCCGACGACATCGTCGAGCTGGTCCGCAACGCCCGCGCCATCACGGTGTTCACCGGCGCCGGGATGTCAGCCGAGAGCGGGATCGCCACCTTCCGCGGCAGTGGTGACGACAGTCTCTGGGGTCGGTTCGACCCGATGATGCTGGCCTCGGTCGACGGCTGGGAGGCCGACCGCGCCCTGGTGTGGGGCTGGTACGCCTGGCGCATGGGCCAGCTGAGTGGCGTGGAGCCCAACGCCGGTCATCATGCGCTAGCTGAGCTCGCCGACGGTCGGACCGTCGAAGTCGTCACACAGAACGTCGACGACCTGCACGAGCGTGCGGGCAGCACCGTCGTCAGCCACTTGCACGGCAGCCTCGTCGCCACCCGCTGCTCGGTGTGCCGCGCCCCCTACGACGGCCCAGTCACCACCCCTCACGCACCGGAATTGCGTTCCCGCGCCGCCGATCGGGGGCGCGCGACCACAATCGCGGCGCGCGAGGACGCCGACGACCTCGACGCGCTCCGCGTCGAACCTCCCGTGTGCGCGAGCTGCGGCGGCGCAGTGCGTCCGGGCGTCGTGTGGTTCGGCGAGATGCTGCCCGAGCGCGACTGGGACAACGCCGTCGAATCGTTCACGCGCACCGACCTGGTGCTCGTCATCGGCACCAGCGGGATCGTCTACCCCGCAGCCGGGCTGCCTGAGGTGGCCGCCGCCCGCGGGGTGCCGATCATCGAGGTCAACCCGGATCCGTCAGGCGTTGGCACAGTAACCATCAAGTCGACCGCCGCGACTGCCCTGCCCGCACTGGTCGCCGCGCTCTAGGCCCCAGATCAGCACCGCGATCTGACCCGCGACTCAGCGCCCTCTCGCCTCCCGCCTCGCCGCCAATCGTTCCCGATTGCGCACCGCGCGCTTCGGCCAGAACGAGTAGCCGAACCAGGTCATGAGGAAGGTCACCAGCACGGCGGCAACCGCGATCGCAGCGACCGCCCCCGCCCCGACGTCATCCATGTCGTCGCTGCCCGCGGCGAGCACGAGTACCACGGCGACGATGATCACCGACCAGACCATCGTTACCCCGAACGACACCCAGACCAGCCACCGTTTCTCAGACTCGTCGGGAACGCGTCCACGATCGGCAACGAAGTGGTCGACGGCGAAGTACGCGCCGATGAACGGGGCGACTATGCCCGCCACGCCCGTCCCGCTCCGGCCGATGATCAGGTCGATCACCATCCAGACCACGGTCATCAGCACACAGCCGACGACGAATCACCCCACGTACTTCCACAGCGATCCCGTCGACTTCTCGGCATCGCCCACTTCGTCTGTGTCGGTCATAGCGCCCACGCTACAGATTCAGGCGGGCTACAGGTCTGCGATTACGCAGCTGAGCAGCAGAGACGATCGCTGCGCTCCCCTCGGTTTCGCCAATCCAGCCTCGATCCGGAAGTTGTCAAGCTGTCTGAGACAGAGCAGCCTGGGTTTTGGTGTTGATCCAGGCGGGATTGGCGAAACCGTGCCGGTTTTAGAACTCGGCAGTCACGCCGAGTTCGACCAGGGTGAACTCGGTCCCCGGCTTGCGCATCTCCGCCAGCCGCGCGTTGTGCACGGCGGCACCGAACGACGACAGCACGCCCTGGTGGATCGGGAACGCCTTCGCGGGTTCGACGCCG
>CAZVVS010000032.1:0-21790 GCA_964630585.1 uncultured Gordonia sp. | reverse complement strand
CCGCGCACACGGCGCGGAGGAATTCGTCGGGTACCTGCAGCAGGATGCCTGCGCCGTCGCCGGTGTTCGGCTCGGCACCTGCAGCACCGCGGTGCTCCAGGTTCACCAGCGCGGTGATCGCCTTTTCGACGATGTCACGGCTCTTGCGGCCGTGCATGTCGACGACGAACGCGACGCCGCACGCGTCGTGTTCGAAAGCGGGATCGTAGAGACCGACGGGTCCCGGAGCACTCTTCATGGTCGCCCCTTTGCACTTGCTACGGTGCGCGACGCTGAGCACCCCAAACAATTGGACTGTGGGTGAATCTCCGTCGCAGGCTGTGCGACGAGTAGTCAGCGTCATTGCTGACGATTCAGATGTGCTGCCATTCTCCCACGGACTTCGCCACGACGTGAAATCGGTTCGCCCGTTCCTCCCGATCCGACGAAGTGACCTGCGAGTTTCGGCAGTGGTTGTGACCCCCAGGGCCGCCACGCGTCCTGCTCGATCAAAAAAAGACACTCCGTCCGAAACGCTCCGGTTCAGCGTCACGGCCGCAGTACAGTCCAGATTTGTGAGTGTGAACACAGGTGTTCCCAGCCGCGGATCTTTCCGTGTCCGGGCAATGAACAGCTCGTTCACCCGTGTGGTGAACCCCGCATCCTCCCTCGGCCGGATCGGGACTCCGGGGCTGATCACCACGATGCGCCCGCTGCTCAACGGCGGCCTCAGCCTGATGTGCCCGGTTCCCCCGGGCACCCGCACCGAGACGGTCCACCGCCACCTCGGCGACGAGCAGGTCCGCGGCGAATGGGTGTGGGGACCGCGCGTGGGGCAGCGCCGCGTCGCCGACACCCGCGTCATCTACTACCTCCACGGGTCCGGCTATGTCATCTGCAGCCCCCGCACCCACCGCGGGCTCGTTTCGCGGCTGTCGCAGCGCACCGACCGGGTCGCCTTCAGCCTCGACTACCGGCTGGGTCCCAGGCATCGCTTCCCCGCGGCGGGCGACGACACCGTCCGTGGTTACCAGTGGCTCCTCGACCAGGGCTACCGACCCGAGAACATCATCGTGGCGGGCGACTCCGCCGGCGGCCACCTCGCGATGGACCTGCTCGCCGCAAACCAAGCGCAGTCCCGGCCCCAGCCGCGCGCGATGCTCCTGTTCTCCCCGTTGATGGACCCCACCTTCGGCCTCGCTCTGGCGCGGGAGGCCCGCGGATTCCGGGATCCGTACTTCAGCGCCCGGCTGGGACAGCACTTCCTGGGCATGTATACCGCCGGCGCCCGGGCCGACCATCCGCGCATGACTGTGTCGCTGCGCCCGACCGACGACCTCCCCACGACCCTGATCCAGGTCGGCGCGCGCGAAGTCATGGCCGATGACGCCCGCTTCCTGCACGCCGCGCTCATCGCCGCGGGCGCCCAATCCGAGCTTCAGCAGTGGCCGGACCAGGGCCACGTCTTCCAGCTGTTCCCCATGCTGTCCCCGGAATCACGGCACGCGGTAAGTGAAGCGGCGCGATTCGTCAATTCGGTAGCATGAACTCACCCCGCGACCACGGACCGAAAGCAGTCCGCGGCGCACCGACAAAGGAGCCCCCGTGTCCGATCTCGATGCCCTGCTGAAGTCCATTCCCATCGATGACATCGCTCAGAAGCTTGGCGTCGACGACGCCACCGCGACCGCTGCGGTGCAGCAGGCGGTCCCCACTCTGCTCGCCGGCCTGCAGGCCCACGCGGACACCGACGGACCCGCTCCCGACGGTCTCGAAGCAGCCGCCGACGCGGGCGACGGTGACGCCGTGGTCAAGAGCCTGTTCGGCGATCAGAGCGACCAGGTCGCCCACGCCGCAGCCGGGCAGGCCCCCGCGGGTGTCAGCTCCGACCTCATGCAGAAGCTCCTGCCGCTGCTCGCACCGATGGTCATCGCGTTCGTGACCCAGAAGCTCTTGGGCGGCAAGGGCGGCGCCGCCCCGGCCGGTCAGGCGCAGAGTGGCGGCGGTGCCGGTGACGCCCTCGGCAGCATCCTGGGCAGTGCGCTCGGCGGCGGCGGTGCCGGTGGCGGCCTGGGCAGCATCCTCGGCGGCATGCTCGGCGGCGGCGGCGGCCAGCAGGGCGGCGGTGCCGGCGGCGCTCTCGGCAACATCCTCGGCAGCATCCTGGGCGGCAAGAAGTAATCGCACGGGGGCTCCGCCCCCGTGACCACCCAGAAACCTTTCGGATAGTGAAGCGACCGTCGCGTTCTTCTCGAACGCGGCGGTCGTTTCGCGTTAGGCTGCCATGGTGCGCAGGGTCTTCCTCTCCTTCATCGTCGCGCTCCTCACTGCGATCGGCCTCTGCCTGCCGATCTCGTTGCTCACGAGCAGCTCCGGGAGTGGCTCCGCCGACCCGGTCCGGATCCTCGACTACCAGGCGCAGTACCGCGTCGACCGCGACGGGAAGCTCCACGCGGTCGAGACCCTGACGACGGAGTTCCCGCTCGGACGCCACGGCATCTTCCGGTACTGGGACGTCGCCGACTCCTCCGACCCACATGTGCGGTATGTGCCCAAGGACATCCGGGTGTCGCTGGACGGTCACTCCGAACCGTTCACGTTGCTGTGGGAGCGGGGCAAGCGTTTCCGCGTCGCGAAGATCGGTTCGGCAGACCGGTACGTCGACTCCGGCACCCACGAGTACGTGATCAGCTACACGATCGACGGCGTGCTCGAACCAGCCAACAGCCGTCCCGGCGACGGTGAAGCGACGGCGAGCTGGGGCAATCGGGACAAGTCCCGATTCCGGTGGCGAGTCGTCGCCGACGGCTGGTCCATGCCGATTGCGCAGTCGCGCGTCACCGTCGCACTACCTGCACCGGTGACCAGCGTCGCTTGCGCCACCAGCAGCAACGCACCTTGTGAAGCACATCGCGACGGCGACGACTCGGTAGTCGTCACCACCGGCAATCTCGGCTCGAACAACGGCGTCGCCCTCCTTGCCGACCTCGACCTCGCCCCGCCGAAGCGCTCGACGGTCCCGTGGTCCATCCGACTCGACCCGGTCCTCGGGCGATCGCTCCCGCTGGTGATCGTGATCCTCCTCGTCTCGCTGGTGACCCTCGCGCTCGGCGCGCTGTGGACCTGGCGCAGCCGCGAAGAGATCCCCCTGCTCCCCGTCATGTTCGAGCCGCCGGCCGATCCGCACCGCCGAGGCTTCCTCTCGCCTGTCCAGGCGTACTACGTGGCGCATGAGAGCGTGCCGACCAAGGCCCTCACCGCCACCCTGCTCTTCCTGGCCGAGCAGAAACTCGTGCGCCTCGTACGCGAGGACAACGGCGACTTCACCGTCATCTCCCAGGCCGACGCGCAAACCTGGGCGCAGACCGATCCCGTGTGCCAGGCCGCGGGCCAGGCGCTCGGCATCACCGACAACGGCCGCACCTTCAAGGCCGATGGCTCGGTGAGTGCCGGCGAAGAACTCCAATCGGCACAGTCGGCCGTCGACACCGCGGTCAAGATCTGGGGCGTGCAGTCCGGCGCGATCCAGCGCAGTGCCTTCGAGTCGCTGGGCCGGGCCTTGGTGTTCGTGGCGTTCGCGGTTGCCGCGCTGATGCTGATCTTCCGGTGGTACCCGTTCTCCCTGGCGACCCTGCCCATCGCCGCCTTCGCGATCGGTGGTGCTGGTCTCTACGTCTCGGGAGTCGGCACACGGCGCACCCTGCTGGGCCGCGACATCTGGTCGCGCGCCGGCGGGTTCGAGCGTCTCCTGTCGACCACGTCGAACAAGGAGCGCCTCGACTTCAGCGCCCGCAAAGACCTCTACACGTCCTACATCCCCTACGCCGTCGCCTTCGGCGCGGCAGCGGCCTGGGCGAACAAGTACCGGATGGCGATGGGCACCGAGCCGCCGACGCCGTCGTGGATCGTCACGCCGCACGGCACACCGGTCCCGGCGATGCTGCTGAGCGGCCCCGGCGGCATAGGCAGCTTCGAGTCCAGCCTCTCGTCGTCGATCTCGGCGTACACGGCCAGCCAGGCCGCGTCGAGCAGCAGCGGCGGTGGATTCTCCGGTGGCGGGTTCTCCGGCGGAGGCGGAGGCGGCGGCGGAGGCGGCTCATGGTGAGCCATATGGCGTTCTTGCCCGGGTAACCTCGATATCAACCTACGAAAGGGGACCATCGTGTCCGCTGCTCTCATCCTGCTCATCGTGGTGGTGCTCATCGTCTTGCTGGTGGTGTTCGGCGTCGTCGGCTTCAACAAGCTGCGCAAGGCCGACATCGCCGCGCAGGAATCGCTCGGCGGCATCGACGTCCAGCTGACCCGGCGCGCCGACCTAATCCCGAACCTGGTGAACACCGTGAAGGGCTACGCCGCCCACGAAAGCGGGGTCTTCGAGGAGGTCGCCCGGGCCCGCGGTGCCGTCGCACAAGCCGCACAGAACGGCACCGTCGAGCAAAAGGCCGCCGCCGACCAAGCCCTCACCGGAGCGCTGGGCCGACTGTTCGCGGTCGCCGAGAACTACCCCGATCTGAAGGCGTCGGCCAACTTCATCCAGCTGCAGAACGAGCTCAGCGATACCGAGAACAAGCTGAGCTTCGCCCGGCAGTACTACAACGACGCCGTTTCGCGCCTCAACAAGCTGGTGCAGACGATTCCGTGGATGTTCTTCAGCGGTGTCGCCGGTGTGAAGGCCCGCGAGTTCTACCGGGCCCCCGAAGGCCAGCAGGCTCCGCCGCAAGTCCAGTTCTAACCGCCGACTGGGCCCTGCCGGGTTGCCGACTGTGCCCTGCCGGGTTGCCGACTGGGCCTGCCGGGTTGCCGACTGGGCCCTCCCCACCCGCCGACTGGGCCCTTTCGATCTCCGTGAGAATCGTCCATGGCCTTTCGCGAAGGCGCTCCGCGTCGACGCGGATGACCTTCCATCCCAGCGCTTCGAGCTTCGCATCCCGCGTCGCATCACGCGCACGTTGCCACGGCGGTTGTGGAACTCTTCGCCGTCGCCTGGTCGGCCGCATGGCCGCCTCGGTTCCGCCCGACACCCGATGCATTGACGGGACGACGCAGGTGGGACGCTCGATGCTGCTCTCGGCGCGAGAGCGTGTAGTAGCGACCGCGTCGAGGGCGAGGGGCGAGTCCGTAGTTGCCGGCGTCGCCGCGTCGATCCTGCACGGGAGCCCTGGTTCGATGCTGAGTTCAAGATTGAACTGCTGCACCCGATATCGGGGGCCAGTCGGCATGGGACAGGCCGGATCACCCACCGTTTTCAAGTGGCCCCCACTGACATCATGGAAGTCGACGCATACCCGTTAGACGCAGCACAGCCCGCTATGGATCCCTGAGTCCTGAGCCGCAGCAGACGGTTTCCACCAAAAACTCCTGGTCAACCCAAGCGTCAACTAAGTCGTGAGCGCGCGCGATAGACGACCCACTCGCCGCACCATGACGACCCGGTCGAGACCGAGCCGGACCCAGTCGGCTGTGCCAGACGACCCACTCGACAACCTGGGAGGGCCCACTCGGCAACCTGCGACGACCCACTCGACAACCTGGGAGGGCCCACTCGGTAACCTGCGACGACCCACTCGGCGGATTTGGCTATGCCCCCAGCCGGGCCAGGTCGTCGATGGTGTCGGCCTGCTCAGGCGTCTTGTCCGCCCGGTAGCGGACCACCCGCGCGAATCGCAGCGCGAGACCGCCCGGGTAGCGAGTGCTGCGCTGCACACCGTCGACGGCGATCTCGACGACCAGTTGGGGCCGCAAGTACACGGTGTAATCGTCGCGCGACGTCTCGTACTGCGGGAATGTCGCCGTCTGCCATGCCAGCAGCTCGTCGGTCATGCCCTTGAACGTCTTGCCGACCATGATCGGTGGCCCACCCGCCGGGTCGCGGGCACCCAGGTGGATGTTGGACAACCACCCTCGTCGTCGCCCCGACCCCCACTCGGCCGCCAAAACGACGAGGTCGAAGGTGTGAACCGGTTTGATCTTCTGCCACGACCGCCCGCGTCGGCCCGCCGCATAGACCCCCGCCGGGGATTTGACCATCACCCCCTCGTGCCCGTCGGCGACCGAACGGTCGAAGACCACATCGATCTCACGCGCGCTGCTCGCCGTCGCACTCGGGATTCGCAGCCCCGCCGCCACCGCTTCCAATGCATGCAGCCGCGACACCAGCGGCTCGTCGATGAGGTCGGCACCGTCGAGGTGCAGGCAGTCGAAGAAGTAGGGGCGCAGCACGCCGCCATCGTCGGACTCGCGGCCCGCGGCGCCGAAGCCGCTCATCGTGTCCTGGAATGGCCGCGGCCGGCCGTCGTCGGTGATTGCAAGGGTCTCGCCGTCGAGGATGACCGTCTCGCAGTCCAGCCCGGCGACCAGCCGCACGACCTCCGGCACCGCCCCGGTGATCTCGCGCAACGAGCGGGTGAAAACAGAAATCTCCGCTCCGCGACGATGCACCTGAATGCGGGCGCCGTCGTACTTGGCGTCGACGACGACCTCGGGGCCGAGTTCATCCCAGGCCTCCTGCGCCGACGTCGCCGGGGTGGCGAGCATCGGTTCCAGCGGCCGCCCGACGACGATGCCCAATCCGCTCAGCGCATCACCCCCGCCGGTCAGCGCCATCCGTGCCGTCGTCGGCAACGACCCCGACAGCATCACCGCGCGCCGCACCAGGACCTTGTCGACCCCGGCGGCGACGGCGACCGCGTCGGTCACCACCCCGGCCAGCGCGCCCTGGCGCAGCTCACCCGACAGCAACCCACGCAGGAACCACTGCTCGGCCTCCGTGGCCGCAGCGAACAGGGCACCGATCTCCTCGCCACGCATCCGCACCGAGCCCACACCACTGATTCCGGCGAAACGCGTGAACCCCGCATCAACCCCGACGACGGTGAGCGACGCCGACGCCGACGGTGGCTGCCGACTCAGCTTCTGCAAACCCGCCCATCCGACGCCGAGCCGGCCCTGCCGGAGTTCACCGGACAACCAGGCGGTGACCGGCACGATCTCGTCGTCGGCGGCCCGGCCCAGCAGTTCGGCGATCGCCGCGGTCTTCTCGGTTCGCGACCGCGTCGCCGCGACGGCGAGCGACGTCGCGACCACGTCAACCAGCTTCAGCTCGGTCATCCCGCCACTGACCCTACGCGCCGTCGACTCCGCGCCGCCGCTGTCCGCTACTCCTCGGGATACTCGGCCCGATACTCCCGCACGGCGCTGCCAACCCCGGGGTAGACGTGGTCGGCGTCGATCAACGCCAGGATCCCCTCGTGTTCGAGGGTCTGTTGCAGTTCGAGGTCGGCACCGGCAATGACGAAATGCGCGCCGCGGGCATGCACGAAGCCGATCAGGTTGTTGAGCTCGCGGGCCGCGGAATAGTCCACGTCGGCGATCGACGAGCAGTCCAGGACGAGCCAGCGGACCGGGTCGGGTGCCGCACGGATCAGTTCGACGACGTCGTCGGTGAACCGCGCCGCATTGGCGTAGAACAGGTCGGCGTCGTAGCGGAACACGATCAGCCCGGGCAGTGACTGTGTGCCTGGGACGGCCCGCACAAACTCGCGGGTGCCGTCGCCGCGCACACCCACGACGAACTTCTCCGGACGGTACTGCCGCCGGATGATCTCGATGAGCGAAACGACGACGGCCAGCGCGACACCCTCGCGGACGCCGAAACCCACGACCGTCACTGCGGTGGCCACGGCTATGAGGAACTCCCGCGGGCGCATTCGCGCAATGGCGCGCAGCTCGTCAACGTCGATGAGGCGGACAGCGACGACCGCGACAAGCGCCGCCAGCACTGCGTGCGGGAGAAATGCCAGAGCCGGGCTGGCGATGAGGGCGACGACCGCCGTCACCGCCACCAGCACCAGGTTCGCGACCTGCGTGCGACCTCGCTGCTCGGCGAGGAACTCGGTCTTCGTGGGACTCCCGTTCACGACGAACGCGCCAGTCAGCCCGGCCCCGGCGTTGGCGGCGGCCAACCCGAGCAGGTCCCTGTTCACATCGGTCGTTTCACCACCCCGCTGGGCGAAGCCCCGGGCCGTCGCAGCGCTTTGCGCGAGGATGACCAGGGCGCACCCGGCCGCCAGGGGGAATAGCTGGAGGGCGGCGGCCCAGTCCAGGCCGTCGGGGATGCGGGGCCGCGGGAGCCCCTCATCGACGTCGCCGACGACGGGCAGGCGTTCGTTCCATCCGGCCAGCCAGACGAGGAGGATCGCGCCGGCGACGGCAACAATCGCCGTCGGGAAGCGCGGTACCCAGCGCCGGCCCGCGAGGAGGATCGCGATCGAGACGACGCCGAATGCCGTCGCCCACGGATTGACATGCCCCAGCTCGCCGATCAGGGAGTCGAACCGCCGCCAAGATGGACCTTCGCCCGCGCGCAGCCCGAGCAGCACCGGGATCTGGCCGATCAGCACCGAGATTCCGACCCCGGCAAGGAATCCCGTCAGTGCCGCTGTCGAGAGGAAGTCGGCGAGGAATCCCAGGCGCAGTATGCACGCAGCCAACAACAGCGCCCCGCACAGTAGAGCGACGATCGATGTCATCGCCAGCCACTGCGCACTGCCCGCCACCAACCCGGCTACACCCAGTCCGCCGAGGCCCGAGGCCAGCAGCGCCGCCGTCGCCGAGTCCGCGCCGACGACCATCAACCGCGCGGCACCGATCAGCGCGAACAGCGCCGGCGGGACGATGAGCGTCGCCAGCCCCGCACCAACGGGGACGCCGGCGATCGCGGCATAGCCCATCGCCTCCGGGATCGCGACGGCCGCGAGCGCGATCCCGGCGAGCACATCTCTGCGCAACCACTCCGGTCGGTAGTCGCGCAGCATGAGGCCCATGTCAGACCTTGGTCAGCTCCACGTCGCGGGTCTCCGGTGCGAGGATCAGCGCCACCAGCGTGATCGCGGCGGCGACGGCGAGGTAGATGCCGACGGCACCGACACCGTGGCTCGCCGCCAGGGCGGTCGCGATGAACGGGGCGACGGCCGCGCCGATGATCGACGCCATGTTGTAGGAGATCCCCGAACCTGTGTAGCGGACGTTAGTGGGAAACAGCTCCGGCAGGACCGCGCTCATCGGGCCGAACGTCAGGCCCATCAGCGTCATGCCGACGATGAGGAAACCGAGCATCGCCGCCTCGCTGGCGACGTCGGGCCCGATCAGCTTGTCGAAGGTCAGGCCGAAAACGATGATCCCGACGGTGATCGAGATCAGCACCGGCTTGCGACCCATCCGGTCGGCCAGCCACCCCGACAACGGGATGCACACCGCGAAGAACAGGACGGCGATCAGCTGCAGCTCGATGAACCGCGTCGCCGGAATGCCCAGGTTCGTCACGTGCTCGGCGGTCGACTTCTTAGTGCCGTACGAGCTCGCCCACGCGGTCATCAGGTAGAAGAGCGTGTAGGTGGCCAGCATGATGAACGTGCCCAGGACCAGGGGCCGCCACGCCGTGCGCAGGACGGTGGCCAGCGGGGCCTTGACCTTCTCCCCCGCCTCGACCGCCGCCCGGAACACAGGGGTCTCGGTGAGCCGCAGTCGCACGTACAGGCCGACGATGACCATGATCGCGCTGGCCAGGAACGGCACGCGCCAACCCCACGTGGAGAAGGAGTGGTCGATCGGCGAGGTGTTCTTGTCGAAGTCCATGCCGACCATCAGCGAGAGGAAGACACCGTTGGCCAGCAGGAAGCCCAGCGGCGCACCGAGCTGAGGCCACATCGCCGCCCAGCCGCGCTTGCCCTCCTCGGCGGTCTCCGTCGCGAGCAGTGCCGCACCCGACCATTCGCCGCCCAATCCGACGCCCTGGCAGAAGCGCAGCACCGCCAGCAGGATCGGTGCGGCGTACCCGATGGATTCGTACGTCGGGAGCAGACCGATGACGAACGTCGCGATGCCCATCGTCAGCAGCGATCCGACCAGGGTCGCCTTGCGCCCGATGCGGTCGCCGAAGTGCCCGAACAGCACCGAACCGACCGGCCGCGCGACGAAGGCGACGCCGAAGACGGCGAACGACGCCAGCAGGCTCGCGGTCTGATTCCCCGACGGGAAGAACAGCTTCGGGAATACGAAGACCGCGGCCGTCGCATAGATGTAGAAGTCGAAGAACTCGATGGTGGTGCCCACCATGGACGCGACCACGATCCGTCGGCGCGGAATTACCTGAGTGTCAGTCACGTGAGGAGAGTACCGGCGATCGCCTTCGGATTCGCTCCAACCGCAGCAGGTCCGACGTTCAGGTCTGCTGGCCGCTGAATGTCGCGGCCGCCGCGGCTCCCGCGGAGATCCCGGCGAGGAATCCACCGTCGGCCTGGATGTCCTGCCCGATGAGCCAACCGGCATCCGGGGAGAGTAGGAAGGCGATGACCGGCGCGATGTCAGCGGGCTGGGCGTGGCGCCCGACCATCGACGCAACCGTGTCCAGGACGTCCTTGCCCATCGATTCCTCGAAGTCGGCGAGGATCGCCGTCTCCACCGGCCCGGGGCTGACGGTGTTGACCCGCACCCCGTACTCACGCCAGGCATACGCCGAGAACTGCTTGGCAAAGGCGACCGTCACCTCCTTGGACACCGAGTACGCGGGGTAGCCCTCCTCGGCGTTCTCGGCGTACCAGGCGAGGCCCTCGGCCAGCCCCGGCGCGGCGAGTAGCCCTTCGTTCTGCGCCAGCCGCAACGACCAGGCCGCTCCCGCCGTCGACGCGACGATGACCAGGCCGCCGCCGCGCTTGATCCGCCCTGCGATACCGGTCACGAACCGACGCATGCCGAGAAAATTCACCGCGATGACCTTCTCCGCGGGCGCGGTCCCGGGGATCCCAGCGACGTGGGCGACGCCGTCCCACTCCCCCTCGAGCGCGTCGAGCGCCTCGTCGATGCTGTCCGGATTGGCCAGGTCGACGTGGACGTGGGCCACGCCCTCGGGCCCGGGGTTGATGTCGGTGACGGTGACGTCGGCGCCCCGCCGGACCAACAGTTCGACGACCTCTTTGCCGATGCCCGACGACCCTCCGACGACCAGAATGCGCTCTGCCACGGTGCTTCCTCTCGAACGCCCCCCAAATGCCCCCGAGGGAACACTAGTCCGTGGCCTGATTCAGAGTTGATTCGCCCTCAGCGGTCCCAAAGTCGTATCCCGCACCGCGCAGGACCAGGTCGACGTGGTCGCGGACGAACTCGTCGGCGGTGGCAGACATCTTTGCGCGCTTCTCCGGTGGCGTTGCCAACACGTGCATGACCAGACCGCCGAGCAATGCGTCGATGAACGCGGTGGGATGGCTGATCGCAGAGAACTGCCCCTCGGCGATGGCCCGGTTGGTCAGTTCGTGCATGTACTTCACGTGTGAGGCGGCGACCCTCCCGTAGTAGAGCTCGGCAACCTCCGGGTTGGTCGCGGCGTCGACGAAGGCGCGGAACGGGATGATCCCTTCCGGCGACGCGAACGCGGCCAGGGTAAGAGCGGCAATCTCGACCAACTGGCAGCGCAGGTCCGCACCGTCGTCGAAGTCGACTGGGATGGGTTCTTCGTGCAGCGCGTCGGTGAGGAGATCTTCGCGCGATGAGTACCTCCGGTACATGGCGTCTTTGCTGACTCCCGCGGCCTTGCACACGGCACCGAAGTTGAAGCCCGCCCATCCCCGCTCGGAGTAGATGCGCCGGGCCGCTTCGATGATCTTGCGGTCGACGTCGACGTCCCGGGGTCTGCCCCGGGTCCGCGCAGCATCGATGTCCACCACGCGCGCGGACGTCTGATCTGCCTCGGCCGTCATGGTCACTCAGCATAGGCCCAGACCGTGGCCCAGGTCATCGTCCTAAAGCGCTGCGCAGCGCCTTCTTGTCTGGCTTTCCCGTGGTCGTGCGCGGGATGGATTCGACGATCTCGAATCGATCGGGAACCCACCACCGCGGGCACCGCTGCGCCAACAGCGCCCGCAGCTGTTCGTCGAGTGCCGCCGGCGCACAGGCCGATACGACGAGGAAGGCATGCGGTCGCTCACCCCACCGTTCGTCGGGTGCGCCGACGACCGCCGCCTCTACGACATCGCGATGGTCGAGCAATGCGGTCTCGAGGTCCGCCGAGGAGATCCACTCGCCGCCGGACTTGATCATGTCCTTGGCGCGGTCGACGATAGCCAGCCACCCTCTTGGGTCCACGGTTCCCACGTCGCCGGTGCGCAGCCACCCCTCGTCGAACGTGTCCGCAGCCTCGACCGGCGAACTGCCGAAGTACCCCGAAGCGACCGCCGGGCCGCGCACTTGAACCTCGCCGCGGGCAGTGCCGTCGTGCACGACGACATGGCCGTCCGAATCGACGAGGCGGATCTCGTAGAACGGGCTGATCCGACCGGCGATCGCCCTACGCGCCACCGCACCTGCGGTGACGTCGTCGCGGTCGACCCGCGCGACCGTCGCCCCCGGGAAGATCTCGGTCATGCCCCAGCCGGAGATCACGTCGACGTCGAACTCGCGCCGGAAGCGCCTGATCAGGTCGGCCGGAACCACTGTCCCGCCGAGAATCAGCAGCCGCAAGGATGTTAGGTCGGCCGCACGCTCGGGATGTTCGCCGACGTGGGTGGCCACCTCGGACCAGATGGTCGGGACGCCGCTGGACCAGCTCACCCCGTTGTCGCGGATCATTCGCAGCAGGCTCGCCGGGGCCAGGTTGCGCCCGGGCATGACCACGTCGGCGCCGCTCATCGCCGACAAGAACGGTAGTCCCCATCCCATCGCGTGGAACATTGGAACGGTCGCGAGCACCACGTCGTCGGAGCGGATCCCGAAGACATCCGCGCCGGACATGATCAGGGCATGGATGGCGATGGAGCGGTGCGAATAGCTGACCCCCTTCGGGTTCCCGGTGGTTCCGGAGGTGTAGCAGAGCGCTGCGGCGCTGCGTTCGTCGATATCAGGGAAGCGGTAGTCGGCGACGGGGTGGCTGATGACGTCGGAGTACCGGTGCAGGCGCGGGTCGCCGGACTCGCCGACGTCTCCGATGATGATGACGTGCTCGACCTGCGGCAATGTGTCGAGCACTGGGGAAAGCACCGGCCACAACGACTCGTCGACGATGATGGCCCGGTCGCCAGCGTGGCCGATCATCCACCGCAACTGGTCGGCGTGCAGACGCAGATTGATGGTGTGCAACACCGCCCCCATTGCCGTCACCGCGAGGTAGGCCTCCATGTGCTCGGCACTGTTCCATGCAAAGGTCCCGACGCGGTCACCCGGCTGAATCCCGAGGTGGTGCAGGCCAGCGGCCAACCCGCGGGCCCGCTGCGCGACCTCGTTGAACCTCCGGATCGTCGACGTGCCGTCAGCATCGTGAACCGAGGTGACGGTGCTGTCGCCGACAACGTTGGCCATCCGCCACAGGAAGTGGGCGGTTGTCAGCGGGAAGTCCATCATGAGCCCGGCGGTCGGCGGCGTCACACCCTCGCCCCCGCTCATCGCGCCACGCGCATGAAGGCCTTGTCGATGCTCGCCGTCCCGTCCGGAGTCAGGACCGTGCCCACGTTGCGCGTCCCGTCCTCGGAAAGGCGCCTCATCATCACGTACTGTGCGGTGCCATCGGGGTTGCGGCTGATCCGGTACTGGGTGCGCAGGTCGACGTAGACCTGCTTGATCCACGCGATCGGAGCGCCGAGCCTGGTGCCCTGTTTGAGGGTGTCGTTGGGGGCCAGTGCCGGATGGTTCGGGTCACCGTCAATTCGCACGACGGTGTAGGGCACCCATTCGACGTCGCCGAACCGGCACTCGTAGCCCATGTGGATGGTGAGGTCCTCGGTGATGTCGACGCGGATGCGGTAGATCTGCACATCGCCGTCGTGGCGGATGTCGATCTCCTGGCCCTTGAGGACCTCGGGGACGTACTCCCCGCGCTCGGGATCCCAGATCGTCGACTCGTCGTTGACCATCACCCAGTGCCCATCGAACCCGCTCGGGTCGAAGGCGTCGAGGTCGTGGCCGACTGCTGTGGTCATGGCGTTCTCCTTGGGGTCAGGTTCAAAGTCGTGGGTCGATCAGGATCTTGAGGGGGCCGGGCCCCTCGGCGAGGGCCGCGAGCACCCCGGGGAGTTCACCCAGCCCACGCACCTGCGAGGTCATCGGGCCGGTGTCGAGCAGCCCGTGAGCGAGCAGGTCGACGATGATGTCGAATTCCTCGCGTGTGTGCGCCAGCGCAGTGTCGACGGTGAGCTCCTTGGCCAGCCACAGCGCGGGGACGACCTCGACGACGGCGATGACCGCGCCGATCATCATGAGGTGCCCGCCCGGACGCAGCGCTGACGTTGCGAAATTCATCGGCGCCGCCCCTTGCCCGGAGCACTCGTAGGCGATGTCGGCGCCGCGGCCACCGGTCGCATCCATGACCGCGATGAGTGCGTCGGGGTCGTCGGGCGCGAATGCGACGACCTCCCCCGCACGGCCGTAGCCCACCGCGGTCTCGCGGCGTTGCGCGACCGGATCGATCGCGACGACTCGGGTCGCCCCGGACAGCAGGGCGAGCTGCACCGTGAAGAGCCCGATCACTCCGAGTCCCACGACGACGGCCGTGTCCCCCAACCGCGGACGCGTGCGGCGCACGCCGTGCAGTGCCACCGTCGCCGGCTCCACCAGCGCGCCCTGTTCGAGGGTGACTGTGTCGGGCAGTGCGACCACCGATCGGGCGGGCACGTCGATGGCGCGGGTGTAGGCGCCGTGCGCAGGGGCGTGCTCAACGGTCGAGAGCGACCGGCGCACGCAGTTCTCCGGCCGACCGGCCAGACACAACGCGCATTCGCCGCACGGTGGCTGGCACGTCCGGGCAACCCGGTCCCCGACTGCCAGGCCGTCGACGTCGTCCCCGATCGCCGTGACGATCCCGGACCATTCGTGGCCCGAGAGCGTCGGATGGTACGGATACCCCTTGCGATAGGCGTCGACGTCGGACCCACAGATGCCGCAGAAGGCGATGTCGATCCGGACGTCCCCGGGGTGGAGTTGCCCGTCCCGGTCGGCGGAAACGGTGGACAGCTCTCCCGGTCCGGTGATGACGTAGGCGTCGTTCGTCTTAGCAGCGGTCCCCGTCATTCGCGGATCTCGATCGCCTGTGCCGGGCACGCTGCCGCGGCACTGCGTGCGACGGCCTGGAGTTCCGCCGCCGGCTCGGTGTCGAGAACGATCACGACGCCATCGCTGTCGCGCTGGTCGAAGAGTTCGGGCGACGACAGCACGCAGTTGCCCGATCCGATGCAGTTGTCCTCATGGGTGACGATGCGCATGTCGAATCCTCAGTCCCTGGTCCACTTGATGACGAGTTCCTTGGGTCCTTTGAGGAGCCGGCGCGACCGCCAGCCTTCATACGGCTCGACGTTCTCGAATGTGGAGTATCGCGCCAGCACCGACTTCAGGACGGCGGCGATCTCCATCCGGGCGAGGCTGGCGCCGGCACATGCGTGTTGTCCGAACCCGAACGCCATGTGCGGCAGCGGAGACTCCCGATCGATGTCGAGCTCGAGCGGGTTCGGGTAGGCCTCGGGATCACCGTGCGCGGCGAGCAGGTTGCCGCCGATCGCGTCGCCCTCTTTGATCAGCACGTCGCCGAGCCAGACGTCCTCCAGTGCGATCCGGCCGCGCGGTATTCCGATGCCCACCGTGATGACTCGGAACATCTCCTCCAGGGCCCGCGGAAAGGCCTCCTCGTCGGTGCGCAGCCGCTGGTAGAGCTCTGGCTCATAGGACAACCACTCCATGATCCCGTTCAGCATCGTGGCCGTGGCGTCGTGGGCGGCAGCGAGCAGCGTGAAGCCCACCGCCCGCAGCTCTTCCTCGGTCCAGGCGCCGGCTTCGGTGTCGGTGATCAGCGCGCTTAGAAGGTCGTCGCCGGGGTTGGCACGCTTCTCCTCGTAGATCTCGTTGAAGAAGCCGAACAGCACGAGGGCCGAGTCCATCGCCTCCTCGGGCGACATGGCCCGGGAGTCGACGAGCAGGTATGACGCATCGAGGACTCTAGGGTCCTCCAAGACCGGTGCGCCCATCAGCGCGGCGAGCACCTTCAGTGGAACCATCCGGCCGACGAGATGCGCAATGTCGGCCGGGTTGCCCGACGCCTCGAAGTCGTCGAGCGCCTCGTCGATGATCTCCTGAGTGAGCGGCTTGAGTTCGGCCACCCGCTTGGCGGTCAGGTTCTTCATCAAGACCCGACGCTTGGCGGCGTGTTTTCTGCCGTCGTATTGCAAGAACGACGGCGGCGCCCCCTTCTCGATCTCGCGAATCCGCGGATAGTCGTCGAGTTCACCCATCTTCTCGATGGAGAAGCGCTTGTCGGCCAGGATCTCCCTGGCCCGGTCGTAGGTCAGCGACATCCAGCCGTCGCCACCAAACGGGAACCCGATGCGCACGACATCGGTGGCCGAGGACGCGCGCATCTGCGCGTACTGCTCCTTCAGCTCTTCGGCCGGAACGGTGTTCTGGGCGGCCGGCAGGTGGAACGGGCACGTAGCGGTCATCGTCGTTCTCCTAGGTTCGGACCGGCAGCGACTTGATGCCGTGGACGAAATTGCTCTCGAGGTACACCGGTTCCCCGACCTCGAGGTTGGGGAGCTTGGTGAACAGCTCGGAGAAGATGCACCGGAGTTGGGTTTTCGCGACGAAGTGTCCGAGGCAATAGTGGACGCCGCCGCCGCCGAAGCCCTGGTGCGGATTGGGCCACCGCGTCAGATCGAAACGGTCGGGATCGTCGAAGACCGTCTCGTCACGGTTGCCCGAGCAGTAGAAGATCGCGACCTTCTCGCCCTTGGCGATCGGCTGGTCCCCGATGACGGTGTCCTCGGTGGCGTGGCGGGCGAAGTTCATGACCGGCGTCGCGTAGCGGACGAACTCCTCGGTGGCCGGCTTGATGCGTCCGTCGAAGTCCTCCATCAGCCACGCCCGCTGGTCGGGGTGGTCGGCCAGCGCTTTGATGATGTGCGCCGTCGTCTGCTTGGTGGTGTCGTTGCCCGCTGTGGACAGCAGGATGAGAAAGGCGCCGACCTGCTCGTCGGTTAGGCGGTTCCCGTCGACCTCCGCCTCGACGATGCTCGTCATCAGGTCGTCGGCCGGGTGCTTGCGACGATGTATCGCCAGGTCGGCCCCCATCGCCTGCAGGTACTGCATGCTCTCGAACAGCTGGGTGACGGCGGCCTCGGAGGTGTCCTCGGCGGCGATGATGTGCCCAGCGGCTTCGGTCACCGCGTCGCGCTCACTGCGCGGAACCCCGACCAAGTCGGACACGGTGTGCATCGGCAGGAGCGCGGCGACCCGTTCGACGAAGTCGAACTCGCCCGCGCCGACGACGGCGTCGACGATGTCGCGAGCGTTGGTCGCGATGACTTCGTCGACCTTGCGGATCTGCTTCGGGGTGAACGCCGCGCTGATAATCCGCCGATAGGTGGTGTGCTCGGGCGGATCCATGGTGAGGAAGAAGCTCATCATCCGCTCGAACTCCACCGGGATGGGCCCGACGCCGACCCCCTGTCCGGAACAGAAGACGCGGTGGTTGGTACTCACCGCGGCAATGTCGGCGTGGCGGGTGACCGCCCAGAATCCCTTCTCCTCGTGTGGAAACGGGACGTCGAACGACTTGTGCCAGGTGATCCCCGGCTCGGCGCGCAGGGTGGCGAACGCCTTCGCGCGCTCGGCGAACGGCGTACTCCAGAATTGCGCCGACGAGATGTCGAGGTCGTGGTGCTCGCGGTCGGCGGCGATGGGCTGGGCTGTGGGCATGGCGGTGGTGATTCCTGTCGGTAGGCCTATTTCGAGGTGAAGAGGGTGTGCGGTTCGGAGAAGGAGTGCAGGCCCCAATGGCCGCCCTCGACGCCGATGCCGCTGGACTTGGCACCGCCGAACGGCTGGGCCGGGGTGACCAGCAGATGGGTGTTGATCCACGTCGTCCCCGCCTGCAGTCGCGGGGCGAGGGCGCGAGCGGCGTCGGTGTCGGTCGTCCAGATCGACGAGCCGAGCCCATAGCTGGAGGCGTTGGCCCGATCGATCGCCTCGTCGACGGTCCGGTAGGCGACGACCGGCAGGACCGGGCCGAACTGCTCCTCGTCGACGACGCGGAACCCGTCGTCGACGCCGGCGAGCACCGTCGGCTCGTAGAAGTAGCCGCTATCGCCGCGGCGCTTGCCGCCCGTGACGACGCGTGCGCCGTGCGCCACCGCGTCGTCGACGAGTTCGCCGACACGCTCGAACTGCATGCGGTTGTTAACCGGGCCGTGCGTGGTACCCGGTGTCTCCCCGGGCCCGAGCACCACCGCGGCGGCCGTCGCAGCGATCGCCTCGACGACGTCGTCGTACATCGCTTCGGGGACGTAGACCCGCTTGACGGCCATGCAGATCTGACCGTTGTTGGCCATCGCCGAATAGAACAGTGACGGGGCGGTCGAGCTGATGTCGGCGTCGGGCAGCACGATGGCGGCGTCGTTGCCGCCCAGTTCGAGAGTCACCCGCTTGAGATCACCGGCCGCCGCTTGCGCGACCTTCTTCCCGGTAGCGGTCGACCCGGTGAAGCTGACCTTGCGGATCAGCGGGTGCTCGACGAGGCGAGCACCCAGCGGATCGCGGCCGGTGATCGCCTGCAGCACTCCCGGCGGCAGGAATTGCTCCAGTGTTTTTACCATCTCGATCGTGGACAGCGGGGTGTAGGGCGACGGTTTGACGACGACGGTGTTGCCGGCGCGCAGCGCAGGGGCGATCTTCCAGAGTGCGAGCGTGATGGGGAAGTTCCACGGGGTGATGGCGGCGACGGGTCCCAGGGGCCGCCGAATGACCTCGATGTGCGCGAATTCGTCATCCTGAACGACCTCGACCGGGTCTTCAAGGTCGGCGAAGTAGTTCAGCCAATACGCCCCCGTCTGCCATTCGAGCGCCGCTTCGTGCAGTGGCTTGCCCTGCTCACGGCTCAGGGTGACCGCTAGTCGGTCGGCTTGGGCCATCAGCGCCGCCCCGGCCTGCCGCAGGGCCTCGCGGCGCGCCTCATCGTCGCGGCTCCACTCGGGGAATGCCCGCGCGGCGGCGGCGACGACGGCGTCGAGCTGTTCTCCGGTTGCGTCGGGTGCGGTGGCGAACGGTTCCCCGGTCGCGGGATTGATGACGGGGAAGGTCCCTGCGACCGGCCCGGCGTCGGTGGTTGTCATCTGCTGCCTCTCGTGTCCTCGGTTCAGGCCTGCGCGCCGGTGAACGTGGCCGCGGCCGCCGCGCCAGCGGAGAGACCCGCGACGAATCCGCCGTCGACCTGGATGTCCTGCCCGATCACCCAGCCAGCGTCGGCGGACAGCAGGAAGGCGAGCACCGGTGCGATATCGGCGGGCGTGGCGTGCCTGCCGACCATCGAGGCGACGGTGTCGAGGACGTCCTTGCCCATCGCGACTTCGAAGTCGGCGAGGATCGGGGTCTGCACCGGGCCGGGACTCAGGGTGTTGACCCGGACGCCGTACTCGCGCCAGGCGTAGCCGGAGAACTGCTTGGCAAAGGCGACCGTCACCTCCTTGGACACCGAGTACGACGGATACCCCTCCTCGGCGTTCTCGGCGTACCAAGCCAGGCCCTCGGCAAAGCCCGGCGCGGCAAGCAGACCCTCGAGCTGCGCCAGCCGCAGCGACCACGCCGATCCCGCCGTCGACGCGACGATTCCCAGTCCCCCGCCGCGCTTGATTCGCGGCGCGATGCCGGTGACGAAGCGGCGCATACCGAGGAAGTTCACGGCGATCACCTTCTCGGCCGGCGCGGTTCCGGGGATCCCGGCAACGTGCGCGACGCCATCCCACTCACCGTCGAGCGCGGCAAGCGCCTCGTCGATACTCGCCGGATCGGCCAGATCTACCGGCACGTACGCCATGCCCTCCGGGCCCGGCATGAGGTCGACGACGGTGACCTCGGCCCCCCGCCCGGCCAACAGCTCAGCGGTTCCTTCGCCGATTCCCGACGACCCTCCGACGACCACGACGCGCTCTGTCACGATGCTCCTCCTCGTAGTGATGTGACTCACTGTTGAGGGGGAGCCTAATACCGACCACCATGGTCGGCAAGTGGCTCGAGTCGGCCCTGGCTCGCGAAGGGCGGCCTAAGAATGGGCCTTGACCTGTGGATATGACGAAGGAAGTTCGGTCAATATTTTTCGACCGTGATGGTCGGTAAAAGGCGGTTTGCCTAGCCCACAAGGACCTCTCGTGCGTCCGGCGTGAGCAGTCCGGACACCTTCTCCCACGGAATCGTCACCGGTAGGTAGTCGCCCATCACGTGCGGGACACTGACGTAGACGTGCAGTCCCTCCGGCAGTGGGACCCACGACGACAAGCCGGCATAGGAGGCTCCGCTGCTGCTGTTGAGGCGGCCGGTCGCGTCGTATCGGGGCGCCAGTTCGCCGAGGACGCGCTCGGCGGTGCTGCGGTTGGCGAACGGTTCGTCGATCACCTCGCCGGTCAGCGCGTTGAAGACCGCGGTCTCGACGTCGAGGCTGGGGTGTGCGGCCTGCCGCGCGTTGGCCATCACGATCACCACGCCGGACAGGGTGCGATCACCGATGATCGTGCGGCTGCGCTCGGCCGTCCCGATACTCCCGTCGCCGATGACCAGGCCGTTGCCGCTCGGCGCACCAGTCAGTACCTGCAGTATCGCCTCGAACTTGCCGTTGAAGGCAGCGCGGATCCCTCGGTCGCCGCCGCGGACCTGCGGCAACTGCACGCTCCATTCGGTGCCGTCGGGCAGGCTGCCGGCGCGCGGCTCGGTGACGGCGGTAAACCCGTTGACCGGGCTGCGCGATTCGCCGATCGTCGCGACCGGTGCCGGGGGGTTGATGTCGATGCTGCAGGAGCTCGAGCCGGCCACCACCACGGCGAGGACCGCCGCGGCCATCCACGGACGCGGGTTCCGAACTCTGTGCATGCGTCTGAGTATGGCAATTCCTTCGGGGCCATGAGGCCGCGTCGGATGTGTTCGTCGGGGGGTGATTCTGACAAGCTGGGCCCATGCGGAAGCGAGCGATATCGGGATTGGTCATTGCGGTCACCGGGGGCGGCGCCGGGATCGGCGCGGCCATTGCGGCCCAGACCGCCGCACGGGGTGCACGAGTGGCGATCGGCGACCTCGACAAGGCTGCCGCCGACGCGGCCGCAGCGGCGATCGGTGGCCGCGGCTACCGGCTCGACGTGACCGACGAGGACTCGTTCACCAAGTTCCTCGCCGACGTCCAGTCCGACCTGGGCCGGATCGACGTGCTCGTCAACAATGCCGGGATCATGTGGGTCGGACCGTTCGACGAAGAGCCGCCGAGGGCGTCGGAGGCCATGATCGCGGTCAACTTGCTCGGCGTGATCCGCGGCGTGCGCCTGGCCGCGCCGGGAATGCGGGCCCGCGGCAAGGGGCAGATCGTCACGATCGCCTCGGCCGCGTCGATCCTCTCCCCTCCCGGCGAGTCCACCTACGCCGCCACCAAGCACGGGGTCCTGGGCTACCTGACCGGGGTGCGCGAAGAACTGCGCGGTAGCGGCGTGACGCTGTCGGTGATCATGCCCGTGGTCGTCGAGACGAAGTTGGCCGAGGGCACCGCGACCGGTGCGTCGAAGCTCCTGCAACCCGACGACGTAGCGCTGGCCGTCGTCGGCGTCGTCGAGCAGCCGCGCTTCACCCTCACCATCCCTCGCCACGTCGGGCTGGCGATCGCGCTGACCGGTCTGGCCCCGCAACGCCTCCGCGACCAGATCCTGCGTCGCATGGTCCCCGACCAAGTGGCCGCCACCCGCAAACACTGAGCCGGTGGCGGCTCGTCGATGACCGTCCTACCCTCGGTTGTATGAGGCGTTCAATGCAGACGCTC
>CAZVVS010000031.1:0-21961 GCA_964630585.1 uncultured Gordonia sp. | reverse complement strand
TCGCCCCGCAGATTGCTGCGCTCGCGTCCGACCGCAGCCTGTTCCCCGGCGACGTGCTCATCGACCTCGCCGCCGACATCATCGAGGCATCGGGAGCAACCTCAGATCCCCTGCAATTGCAGGGGATCTCCACTACTCGATGCGCAGGCCCGAGATGGCACGGGAGATCACCAGCTGCTGGATCTGCTCGGTGCCCTCGAAGATGTCGAAGGTGTGCTGATGGCGTTCGGCGAGCCCAGATCCTTGCAGTAGAGCCGATCGCGGCCGTCAGGTCCGGCTCCGTCCGGTGGATTTCGGGGAGTTCTAGTACCGAAGTAGTACTCGGGGTCGATCACACCGGTCGGAGACTCCAGCGCGGTGACCGGCAGCCCGCCCCTGCTCCTCGAACGATGTTCGACTTGGCGAGCTTCCCTGAGATCTGCTCAGCCCGCCACACTCTGTCCGACCGAGTGATGATGCTCATGCTCGTGCAACGCCGTGGCCTCGTCGTGGGTGACCGGCTTGAGGTCGAACACGACCTCGTTGATGGTGCCGGTGAACCGGTACGGGGCCTGGCGCTCGTAGTCGCGGTCGGCCACGAGACCGTTGTCGCACCCGATGTCCATCCCGGCGTAGGAGCTGAACGCGATCGGCACGGTGTGCTCCATGGTGCCTTCGCCGATCTGGTCGTCGCCGGCCCACAGCGACACCCTGCCCCCGGACCCCGGCTTGTTCTCGTCGGAGTCGAACTGCATCTTGAGCGTGGTCCTGCCCCCGGTAGGCACGGGTGTGTCGGAGACGGTCTTGTAGGTGTCGACGCCGAGGAACGAGTAGGTGTGGTTGAGCTTGCCGTCACCGTCGATCCACAGCGAGAACCCGCCGATGAAGTCGGCGTTCGCCACCAGCACGCCCTCGGCGCCGCCATCGGGGATCTCCACGTCGGCCTCGATGGCGAAGGACCGACCGGCGATCCTCGGGATCATGCCGCGCTGGATGTTCTCGACCCCGGCACCGAACGGGAAGCGAGTCTGGGTCGGCATCGGCGGGAGGATCCCGAAGATCACCGAGAAGCCGGCGAACAGCGGGAGCACGCGGTTGCGTTCGGCCTCGGCCCACCACAGCTCCTGCAGCTCCTGGACCTTGTCGGGGTGGTCGGCGGCGACGTCGTGGGCCTGGCTGAAATCGTTGCGGAGGTCGTAGAGCTCCCAACCGATGTCGCGGTCGGCATCCCAGTCCCGGTCGGGCCCGAACTTGGCGATCGTCGCCGGGGAGACGTCCCACGGCAGCCGGTCCGGCCGCGAGGCGGCCCACCAGCCGTCGGCGTACATGGCCCGGGCGCCGAACATCTCGAAGTACTGCTGGGTGTGCTGTTCGGCGGCGTTCGCGTCGTCGAAGGAGTAGAGGAAGCTGGTGCCGTCCATGGGCTCCTGGGCGATGCCGTCGACGAAGTCCGGTTCCGGGATGCCAGCGGCCTCGAGCACGGTCGGGCCGATGTCGATGACGTGGGTGAACTGGGCGCGCATCGCTGTGTCCGGGTCGATGCGCTTCGGCCACGCCACCACCATCGGGTCGCGGGTGCCACCGAGGTGGCTGGCGTCCTGCTTGCCCATCTGGAACGGCGTGTTGAACGCGTGGGCCCACGCCGCGGCGCAGTGCGGAGCGGTGTGGGGGCCACCGAGGGCCTCGACACCGCCGTACTTCTCGATGAGCTGCAGCTGCTCGGCGGGCTCGATCACCAGCCCGTTCAGGAAGGTGAGCTCGTTGAACGAGCCGGTGACGGTCCCTTCCATCGAGGCCCCGTTGTCGCCCCAGATGTAGAGGATCAGCGTGTTGTCGAGGTCGCCGGAGCGCTCGAGCTCGTCGAGGAGACGGCCGACGTTCCAGTCCGCGTTCTCCTGGTAGCCCGCGTACACCTCGGCCTGGCGCCGGTACAGCGTCTTCTCGTCGTCCGACAGCGAGTCCCACGCCGGCAGCAGATCGGGCCGCTCGGTGAGCTCGGTGTCGGCGGGGATGATTCCGAGCTCCTTCTGCTTGGCGATCGTGCGCTCGCGCAGCGCGTCCCACCCGTCATCGAAGACACCCTTGTACTTGTCGGCCCATTCGGGTGCGACGTGGTGCGGAGCGTGGGCGCAACCGGTCGAGTAGTACATCATCCACGGCTTGGTGCCGTCCTGGGCCCGTACCGCACGCAGCCACTCGATCGCCTTCTCCGTGATGTCGTCTGGGAAGTAGTAGTCCTCCCCGTCCTTGCCCTCGGGCACGCCGATCGTCCAGTCGTCCATGGTGATGATCGGGTCGTACTGGCCGGCCGCTCCCGACAGGAAACCCCACCAGTGGTCGAACCCCCACGACTTGGGCCAGTGGTCGAACGGCCCGGCCGCCCCCTGCACGTTGTCGGGCGTGAGGTGCCACTTGCCGAACCCGCCGGTGACGTAGCCGTTCTCCTTCAGGATCCTGGGCAACCCCGCACACGACTTGGGCTTGGCCGCCGTGTAGCCGGGGAACGGACCCGGGTACTCGGCGATCGACCCGAAGCCGACGCGGTGCTGGTTGCGACCGGTCAGCAGTGCGGCCCGGGTCGGCGAGCACACCGCCGTCACGTGGAAGCGGTTGTAGGTGACGCCCATCTGCTGCACCCGGGTGAAGTTCGGGGTGGCGACCGGCCCACCGAAGGTGTCGATCGCGCCGAAGCCGGCGTCGTCGATGAGGATCACCAGCACGTTCGGTGCGTCGTCGGGCGCCTTGGGACCGGGGATCATCGACCAGTCCGGCACGGAGTCCTTGAGCGTGCGTCCCATCGTGCCGCCGAAGGTCCGGTCCGGGATCGGCAGGTGCGAACGGTCCTGGGTGAACTTCCCCGCGGCCTCCGCGAGCGCCGCCTTGAGGCCGCGGACCGCGCCGCCCTCCATCGTGGCGAGGGACCGGGCCGGGGTGCCGTCCAGCGCCTGCTCGGCCGGGAGGCGGTCCCGGTCGTCGACGATGGCGATGATCATCGCTCCGCCCGGCGGCAGCTTGTCCGCCATCGCGGCCTCGAGCCCGGTGTCGACCTTGTGCTTGGCGAAGTGGCCGACGATGCCGCCGGCCGCGCCACCGACCACGATCGATCCGAGCAGCGGCGGAGCGAAGAGTCCGACCAGCACGCCGACGCCACCGCCCCACTCGACGCCCTTGCGTCCGAGGTGGTCCGCGGTGTGCGACACCTTGACCTCACCGTCCGCCATGCGCTCGACGAGGATCAGGCCCTCGGACCGCACCGACCTGTCCGCGACGGCGGCGCTCAGGTCATCGAAGTCGGACTTCGCAGCGTCGCCGTCGGGGTAGGGGGCGAGGATCAGGTCGAAGGTGTCGGACATGTCAACTCCTTGGAATGCGCAGCGTCGAACTGGAGTGCAGTGCATCGATGGTCGCTCCGGCCGATCGTTCTGTCACCTGTCGCGTCGGACCTCACCCTGCGAGGGTGATCGGGCTTCCGAGCCACCGTTCCTAGCCACCGTTCGGGCCCGGGACAGCTCAAACGAGGGCCGCGACGCCCTTGGCCAGGAAGGCGGCGCCGAAGCCGAGTCCCACGCCGACTTCGAGTGCTTTGCTGTGCGACAGCAGCCACTCGGTCATCGACCGCAGTGTCTGGCCGGCGGACTCCGGTCGCGCGAGGTAGACGAGGATCGGCCCGTAGTACGGGATCAGCATCACTACGAGCGCCACGGTGACCATGACCACGGCCTGCGCCGCCGACGCGTCCTGGGCGAAGACCTCCTTGAGGCCGGCGGCGAACACGGACAGTGCGTCCACGTTGAGGATCTGTGCCCCGATGCCGAGCAGGAACACCCCCTGCATCGATGCCGCGCCCGCGGACTCGACGCGCCGCCGACGGGCGGCCTCCTTGTCGGGCGAGTCCTTGCTGATGACGGCGCTGACCCCCAGCGCGAGGAAGAGCACCCCCAGGACGACGTCGATGTAGGCGCCGATGTCGGATCCCGAGCTCGACGGATCAGAACCCCAGAACGCCACGATGATCACTGTGGCGACCACGGCGTCGAGCGTTCCGGCCCCGAGGGTGAACACCCAGCCGCCGAGCACGGGGCGCTGTCCGTCCGCCAGGATGACCGCTGTCACCACTGCGACGATCGGTGCGGCCGCAGCCGCGGCCACCGCGTACGGCATGATCGACAGGACATCAGTCAGCACCGGCAACCTCCTGACTCCCGAACGACCTCACCCCGCCTCGGCAGCGGACTCAGGAACGAGGCCGAGGTCTCGGAGCTCGCGCTGGGATTTGCCGGCGAGCTTCCGACCGAGCATCGGCCGGCCATCACTGTGGAGGTAGACGCCCTCCGGTTCCTTGGCCAGTGGCTCCTCCCACGCCCGGTAGAGCGCCAACACTCGGATCGTGAAGCCGACCGCGAAGGCCAGTAAGTAGGCCGCCCAGCCATTCCACGCGGTGAGGCCCCACGCGTCCAGCAGGATCCACACGAGACCGGTGAGCGCGGCGATCGCAACGAACCACTCACCGCGGACGAACTGCTTGGGCGACACCCCGCTCGAGACGTCGATCAGCCAGCGGCCTGCGGTCGGTCCGACCACGGCGAGCGCCAGGCAGCCCCAGATCGGCAGACCCGTCTGCACGCCGACCTCGGCGCCGACGATCGCGTACCAGGGCAGCGAGAACGACGTCATGAACTGGAAGACGCCTTCCCGGAACAGCTGACCCTTGGAGTAGGCGATCTCGTAACCGACGACGCCGGCAACGAAGCACAGCGTGAGGTACGCCGGGTTGGTCAGCGCCGAGGGCACCTTGTTCACCAGGACGTCACGGGTCACGCCACCGCCGATGCCGCCCAGCACCGCCATCAGCAGCACGCCGACGACGGTCCAGTTCTTGTAGTGGTCCGGCCGCCGACACAGCAGCGCACCGTTCAGAGCGTTGGTGGTAGCTGCGACCAGGTCGATGGTGGTGATCCCGCCGCTGAAGTGCCACGCACCCCAGTCGATGGCGGACGCGAAGACCATGACGTCGCCCGCGGACCCGTCAGTTCAGAACCGCCGGCCACGACGATCGTCGCGACGCACGTCGCGGACGTCGCGGCGGTCGTCTCGGCGCTCGTGCCGGCGGCCGACGCCGTGGGCCACGACCGCCGCCGTTCCCACCGTCGCCGCGGTCCTGGCGACCGGCGCACCGATCACTCCGCGTCGTGCCACTCGTCGTGCTCTGATCGGCATGTCAGGCTCCTTCCGCTTCGGTCCCGGCTTCTTCGTCGACGAGCGCGAGCAGGGCCTGGGTCGGGATCCGTCCGCTCGCCACCAGCTGGCCCCCCGATTCACGGGCCGCGACCGCGAAGGGAGCGGACCAGGTGTTCTCCCAGACGATCACCGCCGCCGAGCTCCCCGGTGCCATCTCCTGAGCCACGTCCTCGACGTCCTGCAGCGCCAGCACGTCGGCCAAGCGGCCCTCGAGCGCGGCGAGCGGCCCGACCTCGTCGAGATCCTCGAACTCGACGACGTCGATCTCACCCGAGTCGTCCTTGGTGACGACCATCAGGTCGAGCACTCGGATCAGCTCCGTGTCGACCAGCGCGGCGAGCTCCCGGGCCATCGGCCCGTCGAACGGACTCGCGGTCCCCGGGAAGTCCACGACCACCCAGTCCACCGACCCGAGCTCCTCGTCGATCGCTCCCATGTGCACCTCCACCTTCGTGCGACTGATGACATGCTGGGGAAGGAGCCCGGGGCACACCTCACCCGCAACGGGTGACCAGCGCGGGCGTGCCGAGCCGTACGGTTCGGCCATGGACACGGAAGCCGTTCCGGTCGCGCTGCGCAGGAAGCCCGACCCGGCTGAGGCCGCGTCCCTGCCGGTCCGACCGTTCCACGTCCTCGCCAAGCCGACCGGTCCGATCTGCAACCTCGACTGCGAGTACTGCTACTTCCTGTCCAAGGAGGCCCTCTACCCGGGCGACCGGTTCCGGATGGACTACGAGGTGCTGGACGCGTATGTCCGCCAACTCCTGCGGTCACAGCCGGACGGGGAGGTCACGGTCGCGTGGCAGGGCGGGGAGCCGACGCTGATGGGCGTCGAGTTCTTCCGCCGGGCCGTCGGCCTCGTCGAGCGGTACCGTCGGCCCGCCCAGGTGGTGCAGCACACGATCCAGACGAACGGGACCTTGCTGACCGACGAGTGGTGCGAGCTCTTCGCCCACCACCGGTTCCTCGTCGGCATCAGCATCGACGGGCCGCCTGCGCTCCACGACGCGTTCCGGGTCGACAAGCGCGGTCGACCCACCTCGGAACGGGTGCTCGCCGGACTCCGGCTGCTCCAGGACCACGACGTCGACGTGAACGTCCTGTGCACGGTGCACCGGGCGAACCAGGACCACGGCCTCGAGGTGTACCGGTTCCTCCGCGACGATCTCGGGCTCCGCCACATCCAGTTCATCCCGATCGTGGAGCGCGACAACGACAGCGGGTTCCAGGAGGGCGACCGGGTCAGCGGTCGGTCGGTCGACCCCGCGGCGTGGGGGACCTTCCTCTCAACGATCTTCGACGAGTGGGTGGTCCGCGACGTCGGCCATGTCTTCGTGCAGATGTTCGACGCCGCGCTCGCCTCCTGGCTCGACCTCCCTCCGTCCCTGTGCCTGTTCCGTGAGACCTGCGGTGGAGCCGTGGCGCTCGAGCACAACGGCGACGTGTACTCGTGTGACCACTTCGTCGAACCTCGACACCTCCTCGGCAACATCCGTCACGAGGACCTGGCGACGCTCATCGCCTCGCCGCAACAGGTCGAGTTCGGCGGGGCGAAGTCCGACCTCCCCTCGCAGTGCCGGACCTGCGAGGTCCGCTTCGCGTGCCACGGCGAGTGCCCCAAGAACCGGTTCGCGGTCACCGCCGACGGCGACGCGGGCGTCAACCACCTGTGCGCCGGCTACTACGACTTTTTCACCCACATCGACGGCCCGATGCGCCTCATGGCGGACCTGGTGCGCGACGGCAGGTTCGCCGACGAGGTCATGGCGGTGTTCCGGTCCGCCGGACGTAACGACCCGTGCCCGTGCGGGGGCGGACGCAAGACGAAGCGCTGTCACGGCGCAGCACCGATTCGCACGACGTGACC
The DNA here is from genome assembly GCA_964630585.1 of uncultured Gordonia sp. Lineage (GTDB taxonomy): Bacteria > Actinomycetota > Actinomycetes > Mycobacteriales > Mycobacteriaceae > Gordonia. The sequence goes on along the minus strand of CAZVVS010000031.1, from coordinate 14,877 downwards.
CAGGACCCGACGCTACGCCACTGACGACGAGGCACGGGCGGCGCCAGGGCGTCGAGGCCCCTGAACGGGACCACCGCGGCCCCCAGTCGGTTCAGGCCTCTGCGAGGTCGCGTCCGTGGACGGTCAGGGCCCAGATCACCGCGATGTCGACCGCGATGATCACGACACCCCAGACCGGGTACCAGGGCAACCACAGGAAGGCGGTGATGCCGCTCACCGCCGCCGCGATCACGCCAACCGTCCGGGCGGCGACGTTGCCGCTGAACACGCCGAAGCCCGACGCGAGGACGATGATGCCGATGATCAGATGGATCCAGCCCCAGGTGGTCGGATCGAACTTCACGAGGTAGTCGGTCGTGAGCACGAAGAAGCTGTCGTCGGCGATCGCGACCAGACCGGCGAACGCCTGGAAGATGCCGGCGACGATCATGATGATGCCGGCGAATGCGATCCAGCCTGCGGCAGCGCTGCTGCGGTGTTCCATCTCGATATCCTCCCAGGTCGACGGGAAGCCTGAGCGCTCCCCTCGACGGCGAAGCTACGGCGCGGCTCCGATGCGAGCGCTCACCCGGATGGGGTGAACGGGACGAGGGAGTGACCGACCTCGGACCCGCCCGTGCTCAACCCGGCGCCAGGATGCCCAGCTCGAGCATCCGATCCACCGCTTCGCTCCGACTCGACACACCGAGCTTGCGATACACGGACATCGTGTGGGTCTTGACCGTGTTGCGGGAGATGTACAGGTGTTGGCCGATCTCCTCGAGCGAACGATGGGATCGCAGTTCGACCGCCACCCGCAGCTCGCCGTCGGTGAGCTCGTCGACCGCCGGCGCCGCGGCCGACGCGGCGACCCGTCGTTCGAGGACGCCCTGGGACTCGGCGAGTCCCGCTGCGGCCGGCTCGTCGTCGAGCAGCGTCCGGGCGGCCGCGAGCATCTCGTCGGCCTGCCTGCGGTCGCCCCTGATCACCGCGGCTTCTGCCAGGAGCTGCCGTGCCTGGATCCCTGCCCGGGGAACGAGCCTCGACGTGACGTCGAGCATCGGACCGGCGTCCGCTGCGTGACGACGGGATCGTTGCCGGTCACCCATCATCGCCGCGGTGAGGCTGGCTGCGCAGTGGACCATCCCCGTGAGGGAGAAGCCGCCGCCCACATGGTCGGACTCTTCCTCGACCGCACGACGTGCGAGCCGGTCTGCCTCGAGCCGATCACCGCTCCGGGCGTGAGCGATCGCAAGGTGAGCAAGGGTGACGGCATGCACCGTCGGCTCGGACCGGGTCGCGACCTCGGCCTCGGTGAAGCCCTCCACGGGATCGACCTTACCGAGCGACACTGCCGCGACGGTCCACAGGTGACGTGCGAACTCCCACCACCGGCTTGCGTCACGGCCGGCGTCGACGATCAATTCGGCGTCCTCCAGGGTCGCCTCGACACCTCCGAAGCCCGACACCATCGAGAGCGCGGCGACGGCCAGTTCAGGCCCGAGCGTGCCGTCCGGGAGCTCCCCCCGCTCCCATCGACACGTCCGTGCGTCAGCGAGGAGGCTGCCGAGCTCGACCCGGTTCCCGTTGGCGAACGCGACCCAGCCCGCTGTGACCAGGAGCAACAGGTTCCGTGCCACGACCTTCGGCGGGAACATCTCGAGGGAGTGCTGCAAGGCCGTGATGTCGCCGCGGTAGACGTTCATCATCAGGTGCCGGAACAGGATGTCCGCACCCGCATCGACGTCGCCGGCGGCGAGCGCCTGACCGATCGCCCTGGCGACGTCGCCGTGCTCGTCGAGCCAGTGGGCCTCGGCGAGACGTACCTCGGCCTCCCGTTGTGGGTCGCTCCGACGGAGCTCGTCGACGAGCCATCTCCGCACCAGCGGCGTGAGCTGGTACGTGTCCGAGCCCCGCTCCTGTCCGACTGCGATCCCTGCTGCTTCCAGCGCTCGCAAACGCGCCGCGCTGTCGTCGCGCCCGGTCGCCGTGGCGCAGCACGGCCCGCACAGGTGCCCGAGCACGGACACCTCGGCGAGGAAGCTGCGCTCGGCGGGGGCGAGTCGCGACAACAGCTCTTGTTCGACGTACTCGGCCAGGCGGCGGTCCGACAGCAGTCGCTGGGAGATCTCCCGCTGCGGCTCGCTGTCATCCGCGAGTGCACGGACCGCCAGGTGGACCCCGGCTGGCCAGCCGTTCGTCAGCTCGAGAAGCTCATCGACCTCACCATCATCGAGAACCGCAACTTCGCTCCTCACGATGTCGCGAACCTGCTCGGGGGTGAACGCCAGGTCGGAATCGTCGAATCGGACCAGCTCGCCGGCGAGCTCTCGCCGAGCGAGGTGGAGGTCGGGGATCGCCCGGCCGGAGAGCACGACGGTCGACCCGGCCGGTAGGAGATCGATCAGTTGGGCTCCCAGCGCGAGCGATGCAGGGGCGGTGACGTTGCCCACGTCGTCGAGCACCATGAGGAACGGGTCCGTCGATCGCTGCATGGCGAGCGCGAGCGCCGGGTACACGGTTCCCGCCACGTCCGGTTCGGCCCGCCTGAGCGCATCGGCTGCCAGCTCGACATCCTGACCGGCATCCGCCAGTGCGCACACGAGATGACGGAGCAGGACCACAGGGTCGTCATCGGTCGCATCCATCGTGAGCCAGCCGACGCGGCGTTCGTCCGAGTTCGCCCACTGGCTGAGCGTGACGGTCTTACCGAACCCGGCCCCGGCGCGAAGGACGACGACGGTGGCGTCGGTCGTACACAGCCGATCGATGAGACTCGTGCGCACGAGCAGGTCGCCACGAGGGACACGTGGACAGAGCCGCTGCGGCACCACTCCCGGCAGCGTGACCAGGTTGTCGGACGCGGTTGACGCCAACTCGACTCCTCGAGGACCTTCCCACTCGGGGACGAGGGTAGCCCCCTCGCGGTGGCCGACCCATGGCCGAAAGTCCCGAAGTCGGCTCGCCGCAGAGTAGGTTTCCGGCCCGATGAACGTGGCTGTGCTCGTCGTGATTCTCGTCGCGGTCGGGGTGGTGGCGTTCGCGCTCAGCCTGCTGGTCCGGCGGTGGCGGCCGGGGGTCTCCGAGATCGATCCGGGTCCGGCGTCATCGACGTTGTCCTACGTGGCAGCGGCCTACGGGGTGCTGGTCGGCTTCGCCATCGTGTTCCTGCTCGGCCAGGTGGCCGGGGCCCGTCAGGCCATCGGTGACGAGGCGACCTCGATCGGCACGGCGTTCGACGAGGCGCAGCTCTTCCCGCAGGCCGAACCCGAGATCCAGCACGCGTTGATCTGCTACTCCAGAGCGGTCACCGAGCGCGAGTGGCCCGCGCTCGCCGACGGTCACTCGGCGCCGGAGGCCGACCAGGCATATCGAGACCTGATCGCCACCTACGGCACGGCCAAGGAGCCCACCGATCGGACCTTCCAACCGGCGACGGCCACCAACAGCATCGTCCAGGTGGGGAGCATCTCGACCGCGCGGGAGACCCGGATCGTCGCCGCCGAGATCCGCGTCGGTGCGCTGATGTGGACCCTGCTGCTCGGCGGCGGGCTCCTGGTCGCCGTGCTGCTCTTCCTGCTGACGGCGAAGGCCAGCCCGCCGACCCAGGCGGCGTTCATGGGTCTGGCGGCGTCGTTCACCGCCATCATGCTCATGCTGGTCGTCGTCCTCGGGCATCCCTTCCGGGACGCCAGCTCGGCCCTCGGTCCCCGACTGATCGAGGAGAACGCTGCCCGGATGGAGGCCATCGCGCCGGACGTCGCCAAGCTCCCGTGCCCCTGGGACGACGCCGACTGACCGAGCGGACGGCTGGGCGCCGGTGGCCGCGCGCTCATCCGACCGCGATCATCCCGCTGGCAACGCCGTCATCAGCCACACTGACGCCATGACGGCGTCACCTCCACCCGGCACCGCGATCGACATTCCCGGTGCCGCCAACGTCCGCGACCTCGGCGGGTGGGCGACGAGCGCCGGCAAGGCCGTCCGTCGTGGTGAGGTCTACCGGTCCACAGAGCTCAACGGCGTCACGCCCCCTGGTCTCCGTCGACTGAGCTCGCTCGGGGTCCGCACCGTGTTCGACCTGCGCACCGTCGCGGAACGCGACGCGCAACCGGACCGCCTGCCCGACGGCGCGACGGAGATCCACCTCGACGTCCTCGCTGACGATCCATCGAACGCCGCCGCGGGCGCCGCCGAGCTTCCGAAGCTCCTCGGCGATCCCGCGCTGCTCGACAAGTTCCTGTCCGGGACCTCCTTCACCGAGATGTTCTCCGAGGCCTACCGAGGCGTGGTCAGCCTCCCAAGCGCACTCGCGTCCTACCGAAGGATGTTCCTCTCGATCGCCGACCCGGCGAAGCGTCCCGCTCTGTTCCACTGCACCACCGGCAAGGACCGCACCGGGTGGGGAGCCGCAGCGCTGTTGACGCTCCTCGACGTCGACCACGACGACGTCATGGCCGACTACCTGCTCACCAACAGCGAGATCCTCCCTCTCACCCAACCCTTCTACGACGCATTCGCCGCAGCCGGAGGCAACCCCGACGTACTCCGACCAGCGCTCGGAGTCGACGCCTCCTACCTCGACATCGCCTTCGAGGAGATGACGTCCCGGTACGGGACGATCGACCGGTACTTCAACGAAGGGTTGGAACTCGACGACGCCACCCTCGACGCACTCCGAGACGGGCTCACTATCGGTCGGTAGCGGGGGACCGCCAGCCGGCACTTGAGTCGGTCGTGGATGCTCATGCGCCTCAGCGATGGCGCACCCGATCTGAGGTCGGGACCCGGTGATGTGTGCGAGCCTGATCCGATGGGAGCAGGGCGGACGAGCGAGGGTGTCCCGTTGATCGATCGTCGGGCCCATCAGTTCCAACTCGGGGTGGCCGCTGCTCTCAACCTCGCCGCGGCCGCGACGCAGTCGGCCGTCCCGTTGTACGCAGGTGCTGCACTGTTCGCGGTCGCGACGCCAGGCTTCCCCGATCGATCCCCGCTGATCGGGCTCTGGGACCGGTTCGCTGCTCGCGTCTCGCCTCCGCAGATGCTGATCGACGCCCGTCCCGCTCGTGTGATGTCGGGAGCATCAATTGCGAGCTTCATCCTTCCGGCTGTTGCTCACACGGCAGGTCTTCGCCGGACAGCGATGACCGTCGCGGCTGTTGCCGGGGCGGGACTGGCGATCGAGGCAGCAGTTGGTCGATGCGTGACATGCGAGTCCTACCGCTGGCTCGCGGAGCACGGTGTGGTCCATCCATCGCCTCCGTTGGAGAATGCATGCATCGTCATGCCGACGACCGCTGCCGTGTGACCTCCATCCGCTGACGAAATCGCTGCAGAGTCGATCGAGCTCGGAACGCGGGCCGTCAAGCGACGGAGCACAACCGGCAGCGATAGTCGGGGTGGGTCATCGATTGTGTTGGTGGTCGATGATGCCGGTGGGGCTCGCAGGGTCGGTCTGACCCGATATTCCGGCTGACGTCCGTGTTCGGGCTGTCCTCATAGTGAACTGTCGGCCGACGCCTGCGAGCCCTGCTGGTGCACCCACCGGTCGGGCGATCGTGACCTCAGAGGAGCTTGGTGAGAAGCCCCGTCGCTGTCTTGTCCGCCGTCCCGGCAGGTGCGTGCCCTCCCCACCTACCAAGGAGACGAAGGGCATGACCACGATGACAGAAACCCGGGCGCGGATCACCGGCGGTGTCGACACCCACCGGGATGTCCACGTCGCCGCCGCGCTCGACGACCGCGGCGCCCTGTTGGGCACCGCCGAGTTCGACACCACCGCCCGCGGCTACCGCGACCTGCTCGCTTGGCTCGCCGACTTCGGTGATGTCGGCCTGGTCGGCGTGGAAGGCACCGGCACCTACGGCGCCGGCCTCACCCGCCACCTCCACGAAGCTGGTGTCGAGGTGATCGAGGTGGATCGCCCGAACCGGCAACGTCGCCGCCGGGCCGGCAAGTCCGACACCACCGACGCTGTCTCCGCCGCCCGCGCCGCTCTGTCGGGTGAGGCGTCGACGGCGGCGAAGAGCAGGGACGGCAACGTCGAGAAGATCCGAGTGCTGCGCATCGCCCGCCGCTCCATCGTCCGCGAACGGGTCCGGGCCATCAACGCGCTCCGAGCACTCATCGTCACCGCACCGCCGGAGGTCCGGGACCAGCTCAAAGGGCTCACCGCCATCGGCGTCTCCCAAGCCGTCGCCCGGTTCCGGGTCGCGGATCCGACCACCGACACCGGCGCGCTCAAGTACGCGATGCGGTCCCTCGGCCGGCGCGCCGAGTCGCTACGAGCGGAAGCCAAGGACCTCAACGCGATCCTGCGAACCCTGATCGACGACACCGCCCCCGAGCTGTTGGCCCGACCCAACATCGGTGTCGACGCCGCCGGCGCACTCCTCGTCGCTGCGGGCGACAACCCGGAGCGCATGCGGTCCGAGTCGTCGTTCGCCAAGCTCTGCGCGGCGGCGCCGATGGAAGCATCCAGCGGCATGGTCACCCGCCACCGACTCTCACGAGCAGGCAACCGCGAAGCGAACGCGGCGCTGTTCACCATCATCATCAACCGGATGGGACGCGACCCCCGCACCCAGGCCTACGTCACCCGCCGACGCGCCGAAGGCCTCTCCAACCTCGAGATCATCCGATGCCTCAAGCGCTACGTCGCCCGCGAGGTCTACCCACTCCTCACCAACGCCTTGACGACATAGAGGAGCTTCACTACACGCCATCGCGTGGCCGTTCTTCAGACTCGACCTGGACGCGCCGACTGACAACAGGTGGGTTCGGACGGTTGCAGCGATCAGGTGGGAAGCGGCGACACCCCCACCTCCCCTCGCCGCTTCGCCTACGTCGTCGGACGCTTCACCCTCGCCCTCCTTGCGACCGTGGCGTTGGCGGCAGGTTGGATGCTCACGATGTTCGATCCGCAGTACGAAGCGTCGCCCGTCGCCCAACGAGGGGACTGCCGCGCGTGGGGGTGACATCTGAGCTGGCTTGCCTGATGGGTGGGCCTGGAAGGATGTTCACGTGCCCAAGCCCTATCCGCAGGAGTTCCGCGACGATGTCGTGAAGGTGGCCCGCAGCCGACCGGAGGGCACGACCCTCGAGCAGGTCGCAGCTGATTTCGGGATCCATCCGATGACGTTGTCGAAGTGGCTGCGCCAAGCCGCGGTCGATGACGGCGACCGCCCCGGTGTCACCACGACCGAGTCCGCCGAGAACCGAGAGTTGAAGCGCCGGGTCCGGCTGCTGGAGCAGGAGAACGAGGTGCTGCGCCGCGCGGCTGCGTATCTCGGTCAGGCGAGCATCCCAAAAGGCTGATGTACCCGCTCGTCGCCGAGCTCGCCGCGGACGGGATCCCTGTCACGGTGTCGTGTCGGGTACTCGGTCTTGCTCGCCAGCCCTACTACCGATGGCTCGACACGCCGATCGTGGAGAGCCAACTCGACGAGGCCTACCTCGCCAACGCGGTGTTCGACGCGCATCGGGATGACCCGGAGTTCGGCTATCGGTTCCTCGCCGATGAGGTCCGCCAACTCGATGACCACGCCGAGGTGTCGGATCGGGTCGTGTGGCGGATCTGCCGCGACAACGGCTGGTGGTCCCGGTTCGGCAAACCGAAACGATCCAAGGGCGCCAAGCCCGGGACGCCGGCGCATGACGACCTGGTGCAACGGGACTTCACCGCCACCGCGCCGAACGAACTTTGGTTGACCGACATCACCGAGCACTGGACGAAGGAGGGGAAGCTCTACCTCTGTGCGATCAAGGACGTGTTCTCCAACCGGATCGTCGGCTGGTCCATCGACTCGAGGATGAAGGCCCGCCTCGTCGTCGCCGCGATCGAGATGGCCGTCGCCCGACGCGACGGTGACGTCGCCGGCTGCGTGCTTCACAGCGACAGAGGATCGCAATTTCGCGCTCGGAAGGTGCACCGCACCCTCACCCGTCATCAGATGGTCGGCTCCATGGGCCAGGTCGGCTCCGCCGGCGACAACGCCGCCATGGAATCGTTCTTCGCGCTCCTCCAGAAGAACGTCTTGGACCGCCGGTCCTGGGCGACCCGAGACGAGCTCCGCATCGAGATCGTCACCTGGATCGAACGCACCTACCACCGCCGCCGACGCCAGACCCGCCTCGGCCGGTTGACCCCCATCGACTACGAGATGATCATGACCCCTCAGACGGCAACCGCCGCCTGACTAACCCCTGTCACCTCAAGGCGCGGCAGTCCCGCCGGATGATCACGAGGACGTCCGGGTGAGGGCGGACGCAGACGATGTTGAACGTGCCGCTGTCGAAGAGGTCCGCCGCCGCCGGGAGCGGACTCTCTTCGTTGTCTCGTTCGAACGTGATCGGCCATCCAGCGGCCAGCAAGGCGTCGAGGGCCAACTGCCACGACACGAGGGTCGTGCCCATTGCGATGCCATCGGGCAACGGACCGTCGCCCTCCATGTGCAACTGGTTCCACCTGGACAGGCGCACGTCGGTCACGGTTGGAGGGTATCGACGCTTGTCTACTCGGCTCGGGGACTTGTGGGCCGATATGTCATGGGTCCGGCAGACGCTCGATCGACTCGGTTCACCAGCCGATGTCGGCTCCGTTGTCGGGTCCGGGGGTGAGGTCGGTGGCGAGCTGCTTGGCGGTGCTGGTGTGGAGGGCGTCGAGGACGATCCGACGTGGGTCGGTCCGGTCGTCGGTGCGGGTGTGGCGTTCGAGTTCGTCGTCGCGTTCGGTGGAGACGACGTAGATCCGGTTCGAGTCTCTGCCGCGTGAGAGGCCGACGTAGCCAGATTCGCGGGTGAGGTCGTCGGTGCCGAGCAGGAGCCCGTGATCAGTGGTTCGGCCTTGGGCCTTGTGGACGGTGACGGCGTAGCCGTGGCGGATCTGCCCCGCGGCGAGGTACGCGGCGTCGAGCCGGCGACGTCCGTCGCCGGTGTCGATCTCGAGGGACCGCTGTTGGTGGTTGATGTTGGTGATGGTGCCGGTGGTGCCGTTGCGGACATCGAGGCGGTAGTCGTTGCGGAGACACACGACCTGATCGCCGATCTGGAACGGCCGCCCCGCCACCTCGATCGCCTCCCCGACCAGCTCTCCGGTGCCTTCGAGGAGCTGTCGGGCGCGTCGGTTGAGGTCGTCGACATCGGCGTTGCGGCGGGCGAGCATCAACGCGTCACCGCCGGCTTGGCGGTGGTTCCACCAGTCGCCGACCATCCCGTCGCGAACAGTGTCGGAGTTCGGGCCGGTCACAACCCCGCCCCGCTCCCGCAGCAACGCGACGGCCTTGGTGACGTCACCGGTTCGGAGCTCAGTGAGTGCGTGGCGTTCGGTGGGGTCGCTCTGGCGGCGGTTCTCGGTGAGGGTGATCGCCCATCGTCTTGCGTCGATGTGGGCGAGGAGGCCGCCGGCGATGATCTCCGGCAACTGCTTCGGGTCACCGACCAGCACCACCTTCGCCTCCGCAGCCTTCGCCGCGATGAGTAGCGGAGCGATGTCGCGGGTGCCGACCATTCCGGCTTCATCAACCACGACCACGACCTGGTCATGGAGTTGAACCTGACCCGCCTCCAGATACCCGGTGAGAGCAGAAAGGGTGGTTGACGGGATCCCCGACCCGGTCTCAAGCTGCTGTGCGGCGGTGGCGGCGAGAGCGCAGCCGATCACGGTGTAGCCGGCGCGTTGCCAACCATCCCGCGCCGCGTCGAGGCTGAACGTCTTGCCCGTGCCCGCGGCTGCGATCACCACGTCGACCGGACGGCCCGACGTGCACATCTCCCGGACCGCCGCGGCCTGCTCGACGCTGATCGACGGACGGTCCCGGATCGCTTGGTCGACCTGCCAGCTGTTCGCCCGGCAGCAGAACCGGCCGCTGCGGGCGACCAGCTCGACCAGCTGTTCCTCGAGCTTCCACAAGTCCCGGGTCGTGAACCTCGGTCCGGTGCGGTCGCGGTCACCCGCCCAACGCACCTCCGAACGGTCCGGATACCGCTCCGTCAACTCCTCCACCTGATCAGCGGTCACCCCCGCCGGCAACAACCCCGCAAGGGCCTGGACGACGTCGCGGCGGTCGAAGGTCGAATCGTGCTTCGTCAACCCTGCCGCCGATGACATGTGTCGATAAGCGGTGGTTGACACGTCAGCGTCAAGGGCCGGGACCTCGCGGTCACCGATCACCTGGTTGAGTTGAACCGGGTCGAACCCGGCGGTCACCGCCTCGGTGACCCATCGGGCCCGTTGATCACCGAACGACTCACCGTGGTCATCCTTCACCTGCCGGGTGTCGAGCGTGGCGACCTGGGCGCCCTTGGCGGAGACCACACCCCACTCGGCCATCGTCGCCTCGATTGCTTCGCGCCTTTTCGAGAACAACGTGTTCAACCCGGCGTCGACGCCCTGGATGTCGGCGAGCCCGTTGGTCACCGGCCCCCACGCGACGCCGAGGCGGCGGGTGAGCTCGTGGCGGAGTTCGACCTGGTAGATGAACCCGCCCGTCCGAGCGTGGTCGTACAGTCCCTTGGCGTCGATCGTCCGCCATTTCGCATCCGCCGCGCGGACGCTGTTCGCCACCAGGACATGGGTGTGCAACAGGGGGTCGCGGTCGCGGGAGGTGCGGTGCCGGAACGCCGCAGCGACGAACCCGTCGGCCTTGACCCGATGCACGCCGTTGCGACCCGTCCGCGTCCAACCGGCTTGCTCCTCCATGTACCGCACCGCCCGAGCGACCGCCGCGTCATGCGCCGCGGCGACCTCGGTCGAGATGTCAGATTCGGCGAGGGCCCACAGGACGCTCACGGACTTCGGCGCACGGAACGTCAGATCCCACCCCGGCACCTTCCGGTTCTTCGCCGCGTGGAATCGCTCCCCGCTCGACGGGTCGACACCCGACAGCACCGACCGCAACGCCTCGGCATCAACGGTGCCGTCGAGACCGAGCAGGTCCTGGGAAGAGGCCAGCCAGTAGCCCGGCGCCTCGCCGGCCTCGGCGTAGTAGTCCTCCACCCCCGACACCACCTGCTCCAAGTAGTAGGCCTCACCACCATGCGCGAGCCGCTGCAGATTCAACACCGGTGACCACGACCCTCAACCCCGACCCCGGTCATCGACGATGCAAGTCTGTGAACCCTTGACACGCTCGCCGCTGACGCGGCCGAAGCCACCGACGAGCCGCCATCCGAGCCGGCCGAGGCCGAGGCGACGACGAGGCTCGACCACGACAGCCGAGACGATCGGTGGGAGCTGGTCGAGCTGGCTGCTCGCCGCAGGTGCGTGGCCATCAGAGGACTCCTCCGAGGACACCACCCCGCCGCCAGCCAGCCCGACGACACCAGCACCCTCGACCTCCTAAGCGCGCGAGCGCCCCCTCGGCGGAGGAAGAATCTGCGCTGCCGGGGCGGCAGAGCCAGCGGGCCATGCCGGCCGAGTCCGCGGTCACCAACCGGTGACGACCCCTCCAGCCCGCGGTCCACCGCACGACACGACCGGCGGTCACGCCGAAGGCGCGGGAGAGACCTCACCCTGCGTCTCACCCCGCTCGGCGAGCACGCGGTCGAGAACCAAGTCGAGGACGGTGTTGAACGACATCCGCTGCGTTGTTGAACGCTCTCGTCGGTGGTCTTCGCCCCCGGCCCTCACCGCCCGACCGGTGCAAGACGAGCGCCTCATCTCCGCCAAAGTCGGTGCAGATTCCTCCTCGTTCCGCCGCGCGCTCGCGCGCTTAGGTGCAATACCGTTCAGTTAGGACTACCTGGGTGTAGTTTGGTGGGGTGCCTCGTGCTGGATGGGTGAAGTCGGAGTCGCCGCGTCGTTTGTCGGATCTGGTGTCGGTGGGGGTGTTGACTCGCACGTTCCCGCCGGAGCTGATCGATGAGGTGATCGCGGAGTCGGGGCGCAAGGAGCTTCGGCATCGGTCGTTGCCGGCGCAGACGATGGCGTACTTCGCGATCGGGATGGCGTTGCATTCGGAGGGCTCCTATGAGGACGTGTTGTCGTTGTTGACCGACGGGTTGGCGTGGTCGGTCGATGTGGAGCCGGTGTCGTTGCCGTCGAAGTCGGCGATCTTCCAAGCGCGGGCGCGTCTGGGAGCGGAGCCGGTCCACGCGTTGTTCGACCGGGTTGCTCGCCCGTTGGCGGAGGCGGACACGTCAGGGGCGTGGCTGGCTGGGCGTCGTCTGGTCGCGATCGACGGCACCTGTCTCGACGTGGCCGACACCTCGGTGAACGACGAACACTTCGGGCGTCCCGGGGTGATGAAGGGAGAACGCTCCGCGTTCCCTCAGGCTCGGCTGGTCGCGGTTGCGGAGTGCGGCACTCACGTCGTGTTCGACGCGACGGTCGGGGCCTACACGACAGGGGAGAACGTGTTGGCCCGCGAGCTGGTCGATCGGCTCGAGCCGGGGATGTTGGTGCTCGCGGACCGCGGGTTCTGCGGATATCCGTTGTGGAGTCGGGCCGCCGCGACAGGGGCTGATCTGTTGTGGCGGGCATCGACGAACCTGAAACCCCGCCATCTCGACACGCTGGCGGATGGGTCCTGGTTGGCGGAGCTGCGCCCGGCGAACAACTCGAAGCTCAAGGCCGACCCATTGACGATCCGAGTGATCGACTACGAGATCGACGACGGACGCCCCAACGACAACACCTATCGGCTCTTCACCACGATCCTCGATCCCGACGACGCGTCCGCCGAGGACCTCGCGCTGGCGTACTCGCAGCGTTGGGAGATCGAGTCGGTCTTCGACGAGCTCAAGGTCCACCAACGCGGCGCCCGCACCGTGTTGCGCTCGAAGTCACCCGACCTTGTCCTCCAGGAGATCTGGGGACACCTGTGCTGCCACTTCGCGATCCGCACCCTCATGTGGGAAGCCGCCGGAGCCGCCCAGGTCGACACTGACCGGGTCAGCTTCGTCACCGCCATCCGCATCGCTCGCCGCTCGATCTCAGCGGCGCGCGATTTTCCCCCCTCAGGACACTGACCACGGCTGGCGCCATGCCATCGCGATGCTGTGCCAGCGACTCAACCCTGCTCGACGACGACGTTCCAACCCGCGCCTCGTGAAACGCAAGTACGTCAAGTGGCACGTCAAACGAGCCCAACACCGCGACTGGCCACAACCCACCGGGCCACCTACCGCCACCATCCTCCGCACCTAACTGAACTGTATTGCGCTTAGGTGGGCATGGAGACAAGTGGCGACAACCCGAGGGATCGAACGCCTGCGCCGAGCACCCATTCGATCGACGACCTCCCGCTCATGCTCACGGTGGCGGAGGCCGCGGTCGTCCTGAGGGTCAGCCGGACGACGGCGTACAAGCTGGCGGAGGACTGGCGGACCTCGGGGGGCCGCGAGGGACTTCCCGTCATCAAGCTCGGCCGACGACTCGTGGTACGGCGGGTCGACCTCGCCGAGCTGGTCGGAGTTCCCGCACGCTGAACACCAACGGCCAGCGCTCCGATGTCCTCGAGCTTGGGTGCCTCGTCAGCTGCCGAGACGGGCGGCGAGCGACGCAGCGACTCCCTCCTGGCCCTGCTCGACCTCCTGCGCGTAGACCCGCAGCAAGGTCTCGGGCGAGTGACCGAGACGAGCAGCGACCGTCACCGGGTCATGGCCGTCCCGCAGCGCAGTGCTTGCCGCCCAGTGACGAAGGTCGTGCAGGACAAGCCCGGACCGACCGGTCGCGACGCCCGCGGACCGAGCGGCACGGACGAACACCTCGTAGAGCCAACGTGGCGATGGCGGTTCGGACGCGCCGGGCTCCGACAGCATCCACTCCGTCGCAGCTCCGGCGGTCTCGTCGGCCTCCCGGTGCCACGCGTCGATGGCACCGACGGTTCCCGCGTCGAGCACGACGCTGCGCGAACCACCCGTCTTCGTCTGGCTGCGGATGATCGCCTTACCGTTCTGGGAGTGCCGCTGGCGTCCGATCGTCAAGCGGTCGCCGTTCACGTCGTCCCAACGCAGGGCGACGACTTCGGCGGACCGCGCGCCCGTGATGGCCGACAGCCGCAAGGCGAGCGCCGCTCGAGCACCCTCCTGAGCGGCGGCGCCGATGATGGCGACGACCTGCTCGGGCTCGGGACGGGCGGTGCGACGACCGGTCTTCAACGAAGGGGCCGCTTCGGTGATGGGATTGGAGCGCAGCATCCGTCGCGAGATCCCCCACGACAACGCCGCCCGCAGCGACCCGACACGGCTCCTGATCGCTCCCTCGCCCACTCCGTCGCGACGCATCTTGGCGAGCCACGCGTCGATGCGGAACGGATCGAGGTCGACGAGTCGCACCGTCCCGAGATCCTTGGCGATGAGGTTGGCCCGGCTGCGATGGGCGGCGACGGTCGTCGGCTGCCAGTCGAACGCCTTCGCCTGCTGCCACAGCTCGAGCAGATCGCCGACCGTGGCGCCGACGGTGCCGGGAGCGGTGCCACGCAGCGACGCCTCCCACTCCGCGACCTGAACGCGAACCGCCTTCTTCCCGCCGCGGAAGACCTTGCCCACCTGGCGGCCCTTCTCCCCCGCCGCGGTCGGCGGCAAGAAGACCCGGGCGAGGTACACCGCTGGCTCGCGCTCCGTGATGGTGGCCACGGACGTGAACGTACACGCGTTCGCTAGTACTGACTAGTACCAAACTAGTACCTGCGGCCATTTCGAGGTCCGCCTCGGCCGGTGGGATGAGGTCCCCTGCCGGGTCGAGCTACGACGACCTAAGTGGCCAGATGCCTGCCAATTGCAGGCTTCCCAGCTACTCGATCCGGAGACCGCTGATGGCCCGGGAGATCACGAGCTGCTGGATCTGCTCGGTGCCCTCGAAGATGTCGAAGATCTTGGCATCACGGTGCCAGCGCTCGACGGGGTACTCGCGGACGTAGCCGTAGCCGCCCAGGATCTGGATGGCCCGCTCGGTGA
>CAZVVS010000030.1:0-22041 GCA_964630585.1 uncultured Gordonia sp. | reverse complement strand
CGGCATTGATCCACAAATATTTTCACGAGACCGCGATCGAGTTCACGGCGCAGGTGGAACACTTGGGCGACCGGCTGATCCTTCGATTCCCCGGCGCGGCCAGTGCTGCCTTGTCCTCGCGCGGGCAGGTAGCGGCGGTGGTGGGGATCGACGGGAAGACTCGGGGCGCGGTGATCGAACCCGATGGCCGTCGCGGGCACTGGCTACCCGTCGACGACGACGGATTGCCCGGCGGGACGACCGTCGACGTCATCGTCGAACCGACCAAGGATTGGCCTGAGCCGGACATCCCCGACGACTTCGTGACAGCGCTGCGAGCGGCCCCCGACACTGCCGATCTGTGGAACGCGATCACCCCTATGGCGCGATGGGAGTGGGTGCGCTGGATCAATGCGACGGCCAACGCTGACACACGCAGCCGCCGCATCGAAGTAGCGATCGACAAACTGCGCGCCGGCAAGCGCCGACCGTGCTGTTTCGACCTGTCCTCGTGCACCGATCCTGAATTGGCA
The DNA here is from genome assembly GCA_964630585.1 of uncultured Gordonia sp. Lineage (GTDB taxonomy): Bacteria > Actinomycetota > Actinomycetes > Mycobacteriales > Mycobacteriaceae > Gordonia. The sequence continues at coordinate 21,529 of CAZVVS010000030.1, read as the reverse complement.
CGCGGTGGCAAACTCATCGGGGCTTGAACGCGCCAGCGACCGTCTAGGCTGAGCGCAAGTACAAGTCGGGCAACCGAGCCGGACGGTGAGAGGAGAGCGTCGTGCAGGCCGTCGTGATGGGAGCCGGGTCGTGGGGGACGACGGTGGCGAAAGTGCTCGTCGACGCAGGAACGCCGACCCGGATCTGGGCTCGGCGACCGTCGTTGGCCGAGGCCATCAACACCACCCATGAGAATCCGGACTACTTGGCCGGGATCCCGCTGCCGGAGGCCCTCGTCGCGGTGAGCGACATCGAAGAGGCGCTGCGCGGTGCGGATGTGGTCGTGCTGGGCGTTCCGTCGCAGTCGTTGCGCGGCAACCTCGAGGAGTGGCTGCCATACCTGACGCCCGACATGACCTACATGTCGCTGGCCAAGGGCGTCGAGACGTCGACGGTGATGCGCATGTCGGAAGTCGTCGCGGACGTCACCGGAGCGGGGCCGGAGCGGATCGCAGTCCTGTCCGGGCCCAACCTGGCCAAGGAGGTCGCCGTGGGCCAACCGGCCGCGACGGTGATCGGCTGCGCCGACGAGCAGCGCGCCGTCGTCCTGCAGGAGGCCGTCTCCACCAACTACTTCCGCCCATACACAAACACCGACGTCATCGGATGCGAGCTGGGTGGCGCGGTGAAGAACGTGATCGCCCTGGCCTGTGGAATGGCGGCCGGTGTCGGCCTGGGGCAGAACACGCTGGCCACGATCATCACCCGTGGCTTGGCCGAGACGATGCGGTTGGGCGTTGCGGCCGGTGCCGACGTCCGGACGCTGGCGGGACTGGCAGGCGTCGGCGATCTCGTCGCCACCTGCGCGTCACCGCTGTCGCGCAACCGCACCTTCGGATACGCGCTGGGCCAGGGCAAGACGCTGGAAGAGGCGCAGGCCGCCACCAACGGCCAGGTCGCCGAGGGGGTGAAGTCCTGTGCTTCGGTGAAGGCGCTGGCGGAGCGCTACGGCGTCGACATGCCGCTCACCGACGCCGTCGACCGGGTGTGCCACCAGGGACTCAGCGTCAGTGACGCGATCGCGTCGCTGCTGGGCCGGCCGCACAAGCCCGAGATCCGCTAACCAAGCTCGAGCGGCGCGCGTTCCAAGTGCTTGTCGATGAGTGCTGTGATGCCGCTGATCGGTGCGGTGCCCGAGTTCATCGGTAGCCACAGTGCAACGTAGGGCCGGTGGTCGACGGCGACATAGGCGACGCCGTTGTCACGGTCGTCGGTGATGAACCATTGGGCCGAGTCCACGACCTGCAGGCGCGACGACGGGGCCAAACCGGGTGGTCGTGCCACCCCACAGCGGAGGAACACCGCGTCGCCGTTGCTCGCGCGCCACTTCGCCGAGGACCCCGTCACCGACTTGTCGCTGTAGGAACCCAGGGTCGTCGGAAGGGCGCCCATCAGTGGTGCGCAGGCCTGCTCGGTGCCCGGCTGCGCTGCCATCCCGTCGAGGGGGGAGCTCGTGCCACCGCGCAATACCGCGAAGGTGATGAAGCCGACGATGATCATCACCGGGATGGTGATCAACGTCGCGAGGAACGCCGGTGACAGCCGTCCGTCGTCGTCGCGGGTCGGCGAACTCGATGCGGAGGCGGAATCGGGCGAATCGTCGTCGGCGGTCACGCGACCAGAGTAGCGGCGACCCTAGACTGGGTGCCCATGACATCACGGCCAACCGTCGCCGACGTCGGCGAGCGAGCGCTGCTGGCGCAATTCGCCCGCGCCGCCGCCAGTACACCGGGCTCGGTCGTCGGACCCGGCGACGATGCCGCCGTCGTCGAACCCGGGGCGACGGTGCTCAGCGTGGACACCGCCGTCGCCGGGCGGCATTTTCGGCTCGACTGGAGTGCGCCCGAAGAGATTGGGGGGCGCGCGGTCATCGCGGCCGCCGCCGACATCGCCGCGATGGGGGCGCGCACCACCGGGTTGCTGGTCGCGCTGGCAGCGCCGTCGACGACTCCGGCCGACGTGGTCGTCGGGATCGATCGGGGAGTGGTGGAGTGTGCGGCCGTGCTGGGTGCCTCGGTGCTCGGTGGTGATCTCGTCGAGGCATCCGACGTCTCGGTGTCTATCACCGCGGTCGGCGTTCTCGACGGTCGGGAGCCCGTGCGCGTGTCGGGTGCGCGTCCCGGCGACGTCCTCGCGCTGAGCGGTCCGCTGGGCGCCTCGGCCGCCGGGTATGCGGTTCTCGCCAGTGCCGGCGGTCCGGATCTTCTCGACGATCCTGCGATGCACGAAGTCGTGAGCGCGTTCCGCTGCCCAGCCCCCGATCTCGGGCAGGGTCCGGTCGCCGCGCGCGCGGGGGCGCATGCCCTGACCGATATTTCTGACGGTCTTGTGGTGGAGCTGGCGGTGCTGTGCTCGGCGTCGGGGATCGGTGTCGACGTGGATTCGGGTGCCGTCCCGGTGACCGATGCGGTGCGGACGGTCGCGGTGGCGCTGCGAGCCGACCCGCGTCCCTGGGCGCTCGGTGGCGGGGAGGACCACGAGCTGCTCGGCGCCTTCGCCGACACCGATGCGGTGCCGCCGGGCTGGACGGTGATCGGCCGAGTCGTGCCCGATCGCGTCGAGCCGGTGCTCATCGACGGGGAGCAGCCACGGGTCCAGGGTTGGCAAAGCGTATAGAAGCGCTAGATTCCTCTGGTGGCCATCTACGCACTTGGCGATCGCGAACCGACGATCGGTGCCGACACCTACATCCATCCTGACGCCGTCGTTATCGGCGACGTGACCCTTGCCGACGGCGTGACGGTCTGGCCGGGAGCCGTGCTGCGCGGCGACTACGGGACCATCAGCGTCGGGGAGAAGACCAACATCCAGGATGGCACCGTCGTGCACTGCACTGTGATCGACGCGACGATCATCGGCGCCCGCTGCACCGTTGGGCACAACGCGCACATCGAGGGTGCCACGATCGGCGACGAGGTTCTGATCGCGTCCGGATCGATCGTGCTCAACGGGTCGTCGATCGGTGACGGTGCGATCGTCGGGGCAGGTGCGGTCGTCCCGTTCAACTTCGTGGTGCCGCCGCGGCGCATGGCGCTGGGCATCCCCGCGAAGATCCGCGAAGGCTACGAGGTCCCGCAGGGCCACATCGACATCAACACGTCGCTGTATTTCGAGAACGGGAAGTCATACCGCGAGAACCTGCGTCGCCTGGACTGAGCGATGCCTGCCAAGCCGCTGTCTGAACTCGTCGCTCCCGATTGGGCGGAGGCCCTCGATCCGGTGGCCCCGGTCATCGCCGAACTCGGGGACTTCCTGCGCGCGGAGATCGCCGCCGGCCGACGCTATCTGCCGGCCGGGGAGCACGTGCTGCGCGCGTTCACCCGCCCGATGGCCGATGTGCGCGTGCTCATCGTCGGGCAAGACCCCTATCCGACGCCCGGGCACGCGGTCGGGTTGAGCTTCTCGGTGGCACCGGAGGTCACCCCGGTCCCCCGCTCATTGGCCAACATCTACACCGAGTACAGCGACGACCTGGGTTATCCGCGCCCGGTCAACGGCGACCTCACGCCATGGGCCGACGCGGGCGTGCTACTGCTCAACCGCGTCCTCACAGTCGGCGCCAATGACAGCGGCTCGCACCGCGGCAAGGGCTGGGAGGCCGTCACCGAGTGTGCGATCAAAGCCCTTGCCGCACGCGAGGAGCCCCTCGTGGCGATCCTGTGGGGCCGCGATGCACAGAACTTGGCGCAATGGTTGCCAGGGGTGCCGACGATCGCCTCGCCGCACCCGTCGCCGCTCTCAGCGTCGCGCGGGTTCTTCGGGTCGCGGCCGTTCAGCCGGGCCAACGAGGCACTGGTCGGGTTGGATGCGGAACCGGTCGACTGGCGACTGCCGTAGGGCTCGGTCGGCGAAGTCTTGGGCTCGGTCGGCGTCAGGGCCAGACGGGCTTGCGCTTACCGAGGAAGGCGTCGACACCCTCGATTCCCTCCGCCCGGCCGCCCAGCGAGGAGATCGACGCGGCCTCGGCGGCCAACTGGTCGACCAACGTCGTGGCCGGATCGGCACGCAGCAGTGCGGCTGTGGCCTGCAGTGCGGCGGCCGGGCCGCTGGCCAGCGCGACGGCGATCTCGCGGGCACTGGCATCGACCTGGTCGTCGTCGACGATCTCGGTGAGCAGCCCGAGCTCGAGCGCTTCGGGTGCGTCGATGATCTGGTCGGTGAGGATGATCTTCCGTGCCCGGACCAGACCGACGATGCGCGGCAGGGTCCAGGTCATCCCGCCGTCGGGGCTCAGCCCGATGCCGCGGTAGGCCGGGCGCATCTTGGTCGACGGACCGCCGACGACGACGTCGCCGAGCATGGTGAGGCTCATCCCGGCACCGGCGGCCCACCCCTTGGCAGCGACTACGACGGGTCGGCCGGACTCCAAGATCAGGGCGATCATCCGGTGCATCCGGTCGGCAAGATCGGCGAGGAACTCGGTGCGGTCGGCAGCTGTGGCGAACGACGCGACATTGCCGCCGGCGCAGAAGTTCTTCCCCGACCCGTGCAGAAGGATGACCCGTTCGTTGCGTTGACCGGCGTGCAATGCGGTCAGTGCGACGATCGCCTCGTCGAGGGCGTTGCCGTCGAGGGAGGTGCCGTTGGCGGGGCTGGAGACCGCGATGCTCAATACGCCGTCCGCGCCGGACACAGAGGAGTTCTCAGTCATACCAGCAGCGTAGCCCCGCGCGAATAGGCGACGACCCCCGACGGACATAAGCCGTCGGGGGTCGTCGTGTCAAGAGCTATTAGACGGTGGTCTTGCCAGCCTTCAGGCAGGACGTGCACACGTTCTTGCGCTTGCGGTTGCCCGGGGCGACCTCGACTCGCACGGACTGGATGTTCGGGTTCCAGCGGCGGCTCGTGCGCCGGTGCGAGTGCGAGACCGACTTACCGAAGCCGGGGCCTTTGCCGCAGATGTCGCAGACGGCAGCCATATCGAACACTCCTCGAGTAGTTGGGGATCACTTACGTGGTCTGTGGGTGCGTATCAGCCGACCACGAAGGACGCGGAACGCAACCTGACAAGGATAGCGGCAGCGGGGTACGGCAACCAAATCCGTGGCGCGAAAGCATCGGACCCGCCCACGGGGCCCGGGCGTCGCGGGCTAATCTCGATACGATGTCTGATTCAGCCCCCACCACAGCACGCAGCGGCGATCGGCCGTCGCGGATCAACCCGCAACTGCTGCGCGATTGGGCGCGGGCAGCGGCCGACGGACTGGCCGCGGCACGCAGTGAGATCAACGAGCTCAACGTGTTCCCCATTCCGGACTCGGACACCGGCTCGAACATGGCTTTCACGATGAACGCGGCAGCCGATGGCGCGGAGGCTGTGGAGGCTGACGCCGGGGTGGCGGCGGTGACCCGGGCGATGGCAGATGCGGCGGTCGCCGGTGCCCGCGGCAACTCCGGGATCATCCTCTCGCAGGTCCTGGTGGGCGTCGCCGACGCTGCTGCGCTCGCCGAGGTCGAGCGCGACTACTCGTTTGCCCGAATGTTCGCCGGCGGCCTGCAGCTGGGTTCGCTGGCCGCGGTGCGCGCGGTCAGTGAGCCGCGCGAGGGCACCGTGCTCACGGTGCTGCGCGCCGCTGCCGCAGCTGCCAACGACAACCTCGATGCGGCTCCGGCAGACCTGGCGCGGGTCGCTGCAGAGGCCGCAGCCGACTCGCTCGAGCACACGCCCGAGCAACTCGCCGAACTCGCCTACGCCGGCGTCGTAGACGCTGGCGGGCGCGGCATGCTGGTGCTGCTCGACTCGATGGTGCTGGTGCTGACGGGTGTGGCCAACCGTAGGCGCAACTACCGGGGCCTATTGGTCGAGGGCAATCTGCCCGTCCAACGCGCCGACGAGGCCTGCGATGGCAGCGGCGACATGGACTTCGAGGTCATGTACCTGTTGGACGGGACGGCCGACGAACGCATCGGCCGGCTGCGCGACTACCTCGCCGAGATCGGCGACGCGGTCGTGATCGTCGGTGACAGCAGTAGCGGCGGCGGGGAGCGGTTCTCGGTGCACGTCCACACCAACGAGCCGGGCAAGGCGGTGGAGGCCGGGGTGGTCGTCGGTGTGATCAGCGACGTGCGGATCTCCTGTTTCGCGCTCGACGCGCTGCGTTCGGCGGCGCCCGACGAGCCGCTGCCGCGGCACAAGCGCGCCGTCGTCGTCGTCGCCAAGGGGGCCGGGGCACGCGAGTTGTTCGCCGAGGCCGGCGCCGTCGTAGTCGACGCCGATGATGGTCTGTCTGCCGAAGCGCTCGCCGACGCGATCCGCGCCACCGACGCGGCGCACGTCGTCGTGATGGCCAACGGCGAGTTGGCGTCACAAGAGTTGGTGTCCGTCGCGGCCGGTGCCAGGTCGGCGCATCGGACGGTCGTCTTCCTCCCGACTGCGTCGATGGTGCAGTGCCTCGCGGCGCTGGCCGTCCATGAACCCGGGGAGGCCGCCGACGTCGACGCGTATGCGATGGCCGAGGCCGCGTCGTCCACGCGCTGGGGCTCGGTGCAGTGCGCCGACGGGCCGCTGATGACGCTGGCCGGCACGAGCGAACCCGGGGACATGCTCGGCTACATCGGCTCCGACGCCCTCGTCATCGGCCACGAGCCGCTGGGCGCGACCACGGCGCTGCTCGACCTCATGCTCGCCACCGGCGGTGAGTTGATCACCGTGCTCGCCGGATCGACCCTCGACGAGGATCCCGAGCTCGTCGCCGAGTTGGAGAGCTACGTCCGGCGCGTGCACCCCGGTATCGAACTGGCGGTGTACCCGTGCGGACAGACGGATTCGGTGCTGCAGGTCGGGGTTGAGTGATCTGGTGGGCGCAGCGGCACCGGTGACCCCGGCGACGCCGCTGGCCGACGTCGTCGACGCCGACATCGCCGCCAAGCTCGCCGGGCTCGACCTTCACACCGTCGGGCAGTTGTTGTTTTATGCGCCGCGACGCTACGCCCAAGCCGGGGTCGTCTCCGCCGACGAACTGCCTGAGGCGGGGGAGTGGATCACCATCGTCGGGCGGATCACGCGCGCCGATCTGATCCGCATGAAGCGCCGCAACGGCCAGTTCCTCAAAGTCCTCGTCGACGATGACACCCGCGTCTACGAGGCGAGCTTCTTCAACCCGCGCTACATCAAGCACAAGCTGCAGCCCGGGGCGCGGGTCATGATGGCTGGAAAAGTGGGGCTCTACCAGGGGCGGGTACAGCTCGCCCACCCCGAATGGGCGGTGCTGCCCGACGGGGCCGACCCTGACGTCGCCGCTGTCGGCAACTCGATGATGAGCGAGCTCTACGCCGTCGAGCAGGAGGCACGGGAGGCGTCTGGCGACGCCGCTAGTCTCGACGACGCCTTCGACCGGGCCATCCTGCCGATCTACCCGGCGACCAAAGACGTGCAGACCTGGGTGATCTGGCGGGCGATCCGCCAGGTGCTCGCCCGGTTGGACGCGACAGGGCGGGAGGCCGTCGTCGATGCGCTGACCTACCAGCAGCGACAGCAGCGCGGACTGCTGACCACCGATGAGGCGTGGCACGCGATGCACGTGCCCGACGACATGGCCCAGATCGACGCCGCCCGGCAGCGACTGCGCTTCGACGAGGCTTACGCCATGCAACTCGTGCTGGCCCAGCGTGCACGGCTGGACCGGGCGGAGACCGCAGGCGCCTGCCCGCACGTGTCCGGCGGGATCGAGGACGCGTTTACCGCGCGCCTGCCGTTCACCTTGACCGACGGGCAGACGGCGGTTCTCGCGCAGATCGACGATGAACTGGACCGCACGGTGCCGATGAACCGCCTGTTGCAGGGCGAGGTCGGTTCCGGCAAGACGCTCGTCGCGCTGCTGGCGATGTTGCGCGTCGTCGACAACGGGCAGCAATGCGCGCTGCTGGCGCCCACCGAGGTGCTCGCCGCCCAGCACTACCGGACGATCCGCACCATGCTCGGCGACCTGGGGATCGGCGGCGAGCTCGGTGCGGCCGATGTCGCGACGACCATCACGCTGGTCACCGGCTCGCAGCGGACCGCCGAGAAGCGCCAGAGCTTGCTCGACGTGGTAACCGGCACGTCGGGGATCGTCATCGGCACGCACGCGCTGCTGCAGGAGAACGTCGAGTTCTTCGACCTGGGGTTCGTCGTCGTCGACGAGCAACACCGCTTCGGCGTCGAGCAGCGCGACGTCCTGCGGGCCAAATCCTCCGGCGGTCGCGTGCCGCACCACCTGGTGATGACGGCGACGCCGATCCCGCGCACCGTCGCGATGACCGTCTTCGGCGATCTGGAGACCTCGGTGCTCACCGAGTTGCCCAAGGGCCGCCGGGAGATCTCGACGTCGGTCGTGCCGATGGGCAAGCACGCGTGGATGAATCGGGTGTGGGAGCGGGCCGCCGAGGAGGTAGCGGCCGGCCGGCAGGTGTACGTCGTGTGCTCGCGCATCGGTGACGAGACCGGCGAGAAGGCGGCGAAGCCCGGCGGCGATCAGCGGCGCGAGGCCATTGCGCTGGTGGATCTGTACGACGAAGTGGTGGCACGGTTACCGCAGTGCCGCGTCGGCATGCTGCACGGGCGGATGCCGGCCGACGAGAAGGCCGCGGTGATGGACGAGTTCACTGCCGGCGAGCTCGACGTGTTGGTGTCGACGACGGTCATCGAGGTCGGTGTGGACGTGCCCAACGCCACCGTGATGGTGATCATCGATGCCGACCGCTTCGGCATCTCGCAGTTGCACCAGTTGCGCGGTCGCGTGGGCCGCGGCGGGTTGCCGGGCCTGTGCCTGCTGGTCACGGCGGCGCCCGAGGGGTCCGGCGCGTACCGCCGCCTCTCGGCGGTGGCGGCCACGACCGATGGATTCGAGCTGGCCCGGTTGGATCTCGCCGAGCGCCGCGAGGGCGATGTGCTGGGCGAATTGCAGTCCGGCGGGTCCTCGTCGTTGCGGTTCCTCTCGCTGCTCACCGACGCCGAGGTGATCGCCGATGCGCGCGAACTGGCACGGACGGTCGTCGACGACGGGTTCGTCCTCGACGAGCACCTCGGCGCCGCCGCCATTGTCGACGCCGTGATCGGCTCCCGCGCCGCCTTCCTCGACAAGTCCTGACGCCGACCGAGCCCGTCCTGCCGCCGACCGAGCCCGTCTTGCCGCCGAGCGAGCCCGTCTTGCCGCCGAGCGAGCCCGTCTTGCCGCCGAGCGAGCCCCTCGGAACCGAATGCACGTCCGCTGCGTCTAAGCCCGTATGAGAGACAGACGAATAGTCCTGTCGCGCCAGATGTGGGCCGCGCTGATCGTGTGTACCGCGCTGGCGGTGGTCGCGGCGGGAACGCTGGCCGTCGAACATCGTCGGGCACCGTCGGCGGCCGCACGCGGGTGGCTCGTCGAACTCGAGAGGATCCCGCGCGTGGCAGCCCGCCTCCCGCACCGGTCGGATTACCAGCGCTCGGCGTTCGGTGCGGCTTGGGCCGACGAGACCGACGCGCACGGCGGAAACAATGCGTGCGACACCCGCAACGACATCCTGCGCCGCGATCTCGAGGAGGTGGTGACGACGACGGGGCCGCGGTGCGCGGCGACGGTGACCGCGGGCAGGTTGCGCAGTCCCTACACCGGGAGGGTGTTCGTGTTCCGGCGCAGCCGGGCTGCGGCGGTGCAGATCGACCACATTGTGCCGCTGTCATATGCGTGGGATCAGGGTGCGCACGCCTGGTCGTCAACGCAGCGCCTGCGCTTCGCCAACGATCCGGCCAACCTCGTCGCGGTCGACGGGAAGTCGAACCAGGACAAGAAGGACCTCGAACCGGCGCGCTGGATGCCGCCCGCCCGCCGCTTCCACTGCCAGTACGCCCAGCAGTTCGTCGCGGTGCTGGCCGCCTATCCGCTCTTACTCGACGAGCCGTCGGCGCACGTGTTGCGCCGCGCGTTGACGGGCTGCTGAAAAGTGTCTCCACAGCCGCAACCTCGGTGATTATCACCGAGCTCCCCGGTATATGAGCAGATCTCCGCAGGGTTAACCTTGGTCGAGTAGCACTTTCGAGCGAAGGAAGCCGATGAGCGCACCCACCGTCGACACCGCCGACGTGACCACCCAGGTCACCGCCCTGGCCACCGCCGCGAAAGCGGCGTCGCGAAGCCTGGCCGGTCTCTCGACGTCGGCAAAGAATACGGTGCTCGCTGCCGCCGCCGACGCCGTCGAGGCCGCGCAGGAGCAGATCTTGGCTGCCAACGCCTCCGACATCGCCCGTGCGGAGGCCGACGGCACCGAGGCCGCCCTTATCGACCGGCTGCGGCTGACTCCTGATCGCGTGCGCGGAATTGCCGACGGCCTGCGCCAGGTCGCGGGACTGCCCGATCCGATCGGCGAGGTCACCGCCGGCAAGACCCTGCCCAATGGGCTGTCGCTGCGCCAGGTGCGGGTGCCGCTGGGCGTCGTCGGGATCGTGTACGAGGCGCGGCCCAACGTGACCGCCGACGCGTTCGGCATCGGGTTCAAGTCGGGCAACGCCGTGCTGCTGCGCGGGTCCGGGTCGGCCGCCGACTCCAACGCCGCGATTGTCGCCGTGTTGCGCGACGTGCTCGCCGCCCACGACCTCAACCCCGACGCGGTCTCCCTGCTGCCCGCCCACGACCGCGCCAGCGTCACCGCGCTGATCCAGGCACGCGGACTCGTCGACGTCGTCATCCCGCGTGGCGGCGCCGGACTCATCAATGCCGTCGTCGCCAACGCCTCCGTGCCCACCATCGAGACAGGGACGGGTAACTGCCACGTGTACGTGCACTCCGCCGCCGACCTCGACATGGCCGAGACCGTCGTCGTGAACGCCAAGGCCCGCCGCCCGAGCGTGTGCAACGCCGCGGAGACGGTTCTGATCGACGAGGCCATCGCCGACGTTGCCCTCCCGCGCCTCACCGACGCCCTCAAGGCCGTCGGTGTCACCATCCACGGCGACGAACCGGGGATGGAACCGGCCGACGAGAAGGACTGGAGCGAGGAGTACCTCTCGCTGGACATCGCGGTGCGCCGCGTCGCCGATCTCGACGAAGCGGTCGAGCACATCAGCCGCTACGGCACCGGGCATACCGAGGCCATCATCACCTCCGACCTCGCCGCTGCGAACGAGTTCACCAATCGCGTCGACGCCGCTGCGGTCGTGGTCAACGCCTCGACCGCCTTCACCGACGGCGAGCAGTTCGGTTTCGGTGCCGAGATCGGCATCTCCACGCAGAAGCTGCACGCCCGCGGCCCGATGGGCCTTCCCGAACTGACCTCGACCAAATGGGTCGTGTGGGGCAACGGACAGATCCGGCCGGAGTGATCCGATGACTACCGACGCAACGATCGTCCCCGCCTTCGACTCGGTCGCCGATGTCGCGCAGCGCCTGTCGGGCACCGGGTACCTGCCCGATTCGGCAACCGCCACCGCGACCTACCTCGCCGATCGGCTCGGCAAACCCCTGCTCGTCGAAGGCCCCGCCGGGGTCGGCAAGACCGAGTTGGCCAAGGCGATCGCCGCCGCTACCGGCGCCGAACTGGTCCGCCTGCAGTGCTACGAGGGTCTCGACGAGGCGCGCGCGCTGTACGAGTGGAACCACGCCAAGCAGATCCTGCACATCCAGTCGACCGGTGCGCGCGACTGGGATGACACCAAGACCGATATCTTCTCCGATGAGTTCCTGCTCCCGCGCCCGCTGCTCAAGGCGATCTCGCGCGACGAGCCGACGGTGCTGCTGATCGACGAGGTCGACAAAGCCGACGTCGACATGGAGGGCCTGCTGTTGGAGGTGCTCTCCGACTTCGCCGTGTCCATCCCGGAGATGGGCACCGTGCGCGCGGTGCGGCGCCCGATCGTCATCCTCACCTCCAATGCCGCACGCGAACTGTCGGAGGCTCTCAAGCGCCGTTGTCTGTACCTGCACATCGACTTCCCCGACGCTGGCCGGGAGAAAGAGATCCTGGCGAGCCGCGTGCCCGACCTGCCCGACGTCCTCGCCGCCGAGGTGGTGCGCGTCATCGGGGCGCTGCGCGGCCTGGACATCCGAAAGAAGCCGTCGGTCTCGGAGACCATTGACTGGGGCAACACCCTGCTCGCCCTGTCGGCGGGAGCGGCACCGGGCACGCCGGAGGCGAACCTTGCCAAGGGGCGCGTCGACGATTCACTGATCGAGCGCACCCTCGGCGTCGTCCTCAAACACCGCCCCGACCTGGCCACCGCGCGCAAAGAGCTGAAACTCGACAAGGGCTGAGTTGCCGATGACCACCGCGCCGCTCATCGAGCACCTCGTCGGATTCGTCGACGAGTTGCGCAAGCGGGGGATAGACATCGGTCCGGCCGCACTGCTCGACGCAGGGGCGGCGCTGGGGGTCCTGGACCTGCTGGACCGCGAATCGGTGCGCGAAGCCTTGGCGGCGACCCTGCTGTCCACCCACATGCACCGCGACACCTTCGACCGGACCTTCGACCTGTGGTTCCCACTGGGTGCCGGCGCCCGCACGACCAGCACCGAGATTCCCGTCGATGCCGACGGCAATATCGACGTCGAGGCGTTCCGGCAGATGGTCGCCGAAGTGATGGCCGAAGACGGGTCTGATGCCGACGCCCGGCGCAGTGAGATGGTCGCGATGATCGTCGAGCAGTTCGGCCGGTACGAGGGGGCCCGTGGCGAGGCGTTCTCCGCGTACCAGGCCACGTCGACGATCAACCCGCAGATGCTCATCGCCGCGATCGCCGCGGCCATGGCCCGGGGTGCCGTCGACGACGAGTCCGGTACGCGTCCGGGTACGCAGCCGCGCTACCGCCGGGCGGCCGCGGACCGGGCGGCGGCGCTGCGCGCGGCGATCGACGCGGAGACGCAGCGGCGGATGGCCGGGCGCCACGGTCGCGACCGAGTCGCCGAATATGCGGTGCCCAAGCTGCCCGAACAGATGAGCTTTCTGCACTCTGGCGCCCGCGACCTCGCGCAGATCCGGCGGACCGTGCAACCGCTGGCCCGGTTGCTGGCGGCCCGTTTGGAGATCCGGCGGCGACGCGCTCGGCACGGCCCGGTCGATGTGCGCCGAACGCTGCGCGCGTCGATGTCGACCGGCGGCGTGCCGATCAAGCTGACTCATCGTCGGCCCCGCCCGGGACGCCCGGAACTGGTGATCATCTGCGATGTGTCGGGTTCGGTGTCGGGCTTCTCGCAGTTCACGCTGCAGCTCGTGTACGCGCTGCGCCAGCAGTTCTCCAAGGTGCGGGTGTTCGCGTTCGTCGACACCGTCGACGAGGTGACCGAGTACTTCGACCGCGGCCAGGCCGACGAGACGTTCGGCGAGGTCATGCATGAGATGGTCACGACGGCGCGGATCGCGACGCGCGACGGGCATTCCGACTACGGCCACATGCTCAAGGGTTTCGCGCGCGAATACCTCGACTCCCTGACCCACCGGGGCGCCCTGCTGATCCTCGGCGATGCGCGCAACAATTACCACTGGACCGAGACCGACTCGCTGCGCACACTCACCGAGCGGGTCCGGCACGCCTATTGGCTCAATCCTGAGCGGCGCGAGGAGTGGGGCACCGGCGACTCCGACGCAGACGTCTACGCCGAGGTTATCGACATGTACGAGTGTCGCAACGCGCAGCAGCTCGCCAAGGTGATCGGCGACTTGCTGCCGGTGTGAGCGGTAAGCTCATGCGCCATGTCAGCTGATGGTCGAGGGGCCAGTCGCAAACGCCGGATCGGCGTCATGGGCGGTACGTTCGACCCGATCCACAACGGGCACCTCGTTGCCGGCAGCGAGGTGGCGCACCGCTTCGGGCTCGACGAGGTCATGTTCGTCCCAACCGGGCAGCCGTGGCAGAAGACCGGGCAGCAAGCGGGCACGGCGCGCGACGTCAGCCCGGCCGAGGACCGGTACCTGATGACGGTCATCGCCACCGCGTCGAACCCGCAGTTCTCCGTCAGTCGCGTCGACATCGACCGCGAGGGCAACACCTATACCGTCGACACCCTGCGCGACCTGAACCGCCAACTACCCGACGCCGAGCTGTACTTCATCACCGGTGCCGACGCATTGGAGTCGATCCTCTCGTGGCAGGACTTCGACGAGTTGTTCTCGTTGGCCCGCTTCATCGGCGTCAGCCGCCCGGGCTACGAGTTGTCGGCCAGCCATCTGGCCAAGCATCTGCGCGAGCTGCCGCCGGACACCTTGCAGATGCTGGAGATCCCGGCGCTGGCCATCTCGTCGACGGAGTGCCGTGCGCGCGCTGCCGCGGGTAAACCGGTCTGGTACCTCGTCCCCGACGGCGTGGTGCAGTACATCGCCAAGCGCGGGCTTTACCGACGCTGGCCCCACCCCGGCCCGACTGTCTCGGCACCCGGGTGAGACGCTGTAACCCATGACCGCAGCACCGGAATCGGTGGCCGCGGCCCGCATCGCCGGGGCCGCCGCTGCCGAGAAGCTCGCCACTGACGTCGTGGCCATCGACGTGTCCGAGCAGTTGGCCATCACCGATGTCTTTGTGATCGCGTCGGCCGACAACGAGCGCCAGGTGAACTCGATCGTCGACGAGGTCGAGGACAAGATGCGAGAGGCGGGCTTCAAACCCGCCCGACGCGAAGGGGCGCGGGAGGGCCGGTGGGCGCTGCTCGACTACGTCGACCTGGTCGTGCACATCCTGCACGCCGACGAGCGCGAGTTCTACGCGCTGGAGCGATTGTGGAAGGACTGCCCGGCGGTCGACCTTGAGCTTGGCGGGTCGGCGGAGGCGCCGACCCCGTGATCACGGGTCCCGACAGCCACGACACCAGCGTTGAGCGGCTCACGCCGGTGGTGCGTCGGCTGCTGCTGTGGCGCCACGGCGAGACTTTCTACAACGCTGCCAGCCGCATGCAGGGCCAACTCGACACCGATCTTTCACCGCACGGCCAGCGGCAGGCCGCCGCGGCCGCGGCGGCACTGGCGCAGCGCGACCCGCTGTTGATCCGTTCCTCGGACCTGCGGCGCGCTGCGGAGACCGCAGACGAACTGGGCCGACTTGCCGGGCTCACAGTCTCGCGTGACACACGGCTGCGCGAGACGCATCTGGGGCAGTGGCAAGGGCTCACACACATCGAAGTCGACGAACGCGCACCGGGCGCTCGCCGGATCTGGCGCGACGATGCGACGTGGGCGCCGCCGGAGGGGGAGTCGCGCGTCGAGGTGGCTGCCCGCATCACCCCGGTCGTCGACGACCTCCTCGTCGAACTGCCCGAATGGGGCACCGGCGACCGGCCGGAGGCGCCGGTGGTCCTCGTCGCCCACGGCGGGTGCATCGCGGCGCTGACGGCATCGCTGCTGGGTCTGCCGGTGGCGCACTGGCCGGCACTCGGTGGCCTGGCCAATGCCGGTTGGGTGCAGTTGTCCGGGCACCAACTGGGATCGGTCGACGATCCGCCGAGGTGGCGGCTGGACGTGTGGAACAACGGGGTCGACGAGTAATGGGGGCGTCCGAGAACGTCAAGACGATCGTCGTGCTATCCGACTCGCTGGCCTACTACGGCCCGCAGGGCGGTTTGTCGGCCGACGACGGGCGCATCTGGCCAAACATCGTCGGGCAGCGCTTGGGACGTCGGGTCGAACTGTTCGGCCGGATCGGCTGGACCAGTCGCGACATCTGGTGGGCGATCACCCAGGATCCGCGGATCTGGGCCGCACTGCCGCATGCCGAGGTCGTCGTGCTGGCCTATTGCGGGATGGACAGCCTGCCGTCGCCGCTGCCGACGGCGCTGCGCGAGCAGATCCGCTACCTGCGTCCCAACCGGCTGCGCCAGTGGGTCCGGGACGGCTACGGCTGGCTGCAACCGCGAGCGTCGAAGCTGGGGTGGCCGTTGGCGCTGCCGCCGCGCGTGACGGTCGAATACCTGGAGAAGGTCCGCTCGGCGATCGTCCAGCTGCGGCCCGACCTGCCGATCGTGCTGTGTCTCATTCCGACGCACGCCAGCCCGTACTACGGCAACGTCCATAGTGGCCGGGTGGCGATGACGACGGCGATGGCCGACTGGGCACGCGCCAACAACGTGCCCACCGTCGACTTCTACCCGGTGACGCGGGAGGAGTTCGCCGACCACCCGCAGGACATGAACCCCGACGGGATCCATTGGGGGTTCCGCTGCCATTCGGAGATCGCGGGGGTCGTCATCGACGGTCTTACCGACCTGCTCGAATCCGTCCCGGACTGTCCCGACGACCGGAGTGCGGACGAACCCGACGGGCCGACCCGCTAACGTAGACGCGTGCCCGTCGTCATCGTCACCGATTCGTCGTGTTGCCTGCCGCCCGAGATCGCCGATCGTTTCGACATCCGGCAGGTGCCCCTGCACGTCGTGTACGAGGGCCGCGACTATCGCGAGGGCATCGATGAGATCCCTCCGGGGTTGATTTCGACGCCGGGAGTGACGACGTCGGGCGCGATACCGGCCGACCTGGAAGAGGTCTTCGGTCAGGCGCTCGAGGATTCGAAGGGCGACGGCGTCGTCGCCGTCCACATGTCCCGCAAGCTGTCGAGCACGTGGAGCGCGGCCCGGGTGGTCGCCGACAAGTTCGACGGCCCGCTGCGCGTCGTCGATTCACGCTCGGTCGGCCTGGCCGTCGGTTTCACCGCCCTCGTCGCGGCGCAGGAGTCGGCGCGTGGCGGTGGCTGCGACCGCGTGTACGAGGCCGCGGTGCGCGAGGCGGCGACGATCGAATCGTTGATCGCGGTGTCCGATCTCGACCACCTGCGCGCGAGTGGACGGATCAGCGCCGCCGGCCGGATGCTCGGCTCGGCGTTGTCGATCAAACCGGTGCTGCACACCGTCGACGGTTCGCTCGCGCTGCGCGAGCGGCATCGCACGTTCTCCAAGGCGCTGGCCAAGATGGTCGACTTCGCATGTGAGATCTCCGGGGCGCGACCGGTCGCGATCGGCGTCCAACACTGCAACGCACCCGAGGCCGCCGACGAGCTCATGGCCGAGTTGCTCCGGCGTATCCCCGACGTCGTGACGTCGATGATCACGCCGCTGGGCCCGGTGTTGAGCGTCCACGTCGGCGAGGGTGCGGTCGGTGTGACGATCGGATCGACCCTCACCCCGATCGAATGAGCGGCACGGGAGGTGTTTCTTCCGTCGCATCCGTTGCGACTCGTGACGCTGCGAAGACGCTCCTCGGATTGCTTCCCGGCGGGCAGCGCTGGCCCCGGGGTGTGAATGACTGGCGAGGCCGCGGCGGTACGCCCGTCGTGCTGGTGCCGGGGTCGTTCGTACCCGGCGAGTTCTACTGGCACCGGTTGGCCCCGGGCTTGATTGCCGACGGTCATCGCGTCTTCGCCTGCAACCTGCCGGGGCTCGGCACGCGCGAGCCGCAGACGATGGTCGCGGCGTTGGCGGAATTCATCGAGCAGGTTCGCGAGTCGACCGGTGCCGAGCGTGTCGTGCTCGTCGGCCAGTCGTTCGGCGGAGTCATCATCCGCGACCTGCTGCGATCGGATGCGCCCGAGGTTGCCGGCGCCGTGCTGGTCAGCGCGCAGAACCACGGCTTCCGGCCGGGGTGGGCAATGCTGTTCGGGGCGCCGGTGGTGAAGCGGATCGTCGGAGTGGTGTGCCCGATGGCGCTGCGCCTGATCCCCGGGTCGCCGTACTTGGCGGCCCTTGACGATGCTGAGCCGACGGTTCCGATGACCACGATCACGAGCACCCGCGATGTCTTTGCCGGCCCCGAATCGGTGGCCGTCGACGGCGCAGACAACATCGTGCTGCAGGATCTGGACCAGGGGATTCGCAGCGGACACATGCTGATCGGGTTCGACCCGGTGGCCGTCGACCTGATCCGCGCGGCGGTCTTGTCGGCGAGCTGAGCGCCTGGAGTTTTCCACAGTTCTGGGTTGTCCACAGGTGGGGGTCGATGAGGCCTTCGCGTGGCTCGTCGCGTCGTAGGCGGGCCTTACCGTCTGGCCATGGGGATACGACGGACAGTCGAACCGGCTTTGGTGCGACAGCGACTCGAACGCCTGGCGGCGCCATCGGTGCCGTCGGTGTCGGTCGACGACGTCGAGCCGGACTCGTGGGCCGATCCGGAGCCGGATGCGGGCGAGGATGGTCGAGACGATGCGGGCGCCGCGGAGCCGCCGGGTGCGGGGATCAGCACGCCTCGCTGGCTCGACCCCGCCGGATGGTCCGATCCCGACAGTCGTGAGTCCGCCGACGCCTTCAGTCTCGCCGATTTGGCTGACCGCGATGGTGGCGAGTACGGCGGCGAGGCCGCCGACGAGTGGCACGGCGATGGGCCGCGCCATCGGCTGATCCCGGCGCCGCCGGCGGCAGTCGCCCTGGTCGGCGTCGGAGTCCTCGCCACGCTCGTGGCCGCCTTCTTCGCGTTGCGAGCGCCGTCGGACACGGTGCCCGTCGTCGCGTTTCCGCCCTCGGCGGGGCCGACGGTGCCGGGCTCCGCGACACCGACATCGGTCGATGGGCCCGTGCCGCCACGGGAGTCGGGTGGCCCGGAGGCGCCTGCGCGGATCGTCGTCAGCGTGGTCGGCCTCGTCCGCCGCCCGGGCCTGGTCCGGTTGCGGTCGCAGTCGCGGGTCGCCGAGGCAGTGGCCGCCGCGGGTGGGCCGACACCGGGCGCCGATATGGTCTCACTCAATCTCGCGCGACCACTTCGCGACGGTGATCAGGTTGTCGTCGGGTTGGCCGCCGCGCCCGGACGTGCCGGTTTGCGCAGTGCGGTCATCGGAGTGAACGAGACCGCGACGGGTCCGCAGGCCCCGGGCGGTCCGTCGCAGGGCGGTCCTTCGCCGGGCCACGCGGCTGATGCGGGGCCGGCGGGCGGGAAGATCGACCTCAACACGGCGACGGCGGAGCAGCTCGACGCCCTGCCCGGCGTCGGCCCGGTGACGGCCAAGGCGATAGTCGACTGGCGTACGAGCAACGGCGGTTTCAGCTCCGTCGATCAGCTGGCCGAGGTCGACGGCATCGGTCCGGCACGGCTGCAACGCCTGCGCGGTTTGGTGACCGTCGGAGGGCGGTGACGGGGTGGCCACAGAAGGGGTCCCCGTACTCGACCTGCGCCTGGCCGGACCCGCGGCCGCGTGCTGGTCGGTCACGTGGATCGGGCTCGAGCACTCCAGATCGACGCTGATGCTGACGATCCTGGTCGCCATCGGCCTGTCGGTGTCCGGCGTTCTCGCCGGTGTCGCACGAGGGTGGCAACAGCCCCCGTGGGGGCGGCCCGCAAGCCGGACGTGGCTGAGTGCCTCGCTCGTCGTAGCCGCCGCCGGTCTCGCCTCCGGTACTGGCGTCGCGCTGCTCGTCCGTGCCGACCGTGTCGACGCGCATCCGCTGCGGCAGTTCGACGGCGGCTCTGTGGCCGTCGTGCTCAGTGCGACCGAGGATCCGCGGGTCAGCGGCGCGAATCCCGATCTCGTGTGGCTGCGGGCGCGGGTGCATGCCGCGGACGGCCGCACGGTGACACCGGCCGATGTGCTGGTGTTCGCGTCGTCGCAGTCGGACAAGTGGCTGAACCTGAGGGTCGGGGAGAGGGTGCGGGCGCTGGTCACGGTGCGGGTGCCCGACGGGCGGGGGCTGGTGGTGGCTGCCCTGACGGCGCGGGGGCCGCCGACACAGATCAGCGAGGCGCCGGGCTACCTCCGCTTGGCAGAGACGGTGCGCTCCCGCTTTCGCGAGCTGTGTGCGAGTGCCCTCGGACACCGTCAGGCGGGCCTGTTGCCCGGGCTGGTCGTCGGCGATACGAGCGCCGGGGAGGCGACGGTCGACGAGCAGTTCCGCCGGGCCGGGCTCACCCATCTGCTGGCTGTGTCGGGGGCGAACTTCGCACTCATCGTCGGTATCGCGGTGTTGCTAGTCGGAGTGATCGGCGGGTCCGTGCGATTGACCGTCGGCGCAGGCCTCCTGGCTACCGCGGGGTTTGCGGTGTTGGTCCAACTGTCGCCGAGCGTGATCCGGGCGGCCGCGATGGGTGGGATCGGTCTGCTCGCGATGGCGGCGTCACGACGGCGGGCGGCGATGCCGGCGCTGGCTGCGGCCGTCGTCGTGGCGCTGCTGGTGTGGCCCGGGCTTGCCGTCGACGTCGGGTTCGCGATGTCGGTGGCGGCGACAGCGGCACTCATCGCCGTCTCGCCGCGGCTACGCGACCGACTGGTCGACCGGGGTATGCGGCGCGGGATAGCGGACGCGGTGGCAATGGCGACGGTGGCCTATCTGGTGACCGCGCCGCTGGTCGCCGCGATCTCCGGCCAGATCAGCGTGACTGCGGTCATCGCGAACCTGCTGGTCGCCCCGGCCGTCCCGGTGGCGACGCTGTTGGGAGCGGCGGCGATGGTGCTGGGCGCACCCGGTGTGCCAGTCCTGTCGGCGGCCGCGGCCGTCTTGGTGGCGGCGTGCGGACCGGCCCTGTGGTGGATTCTCACCGTCGCCCGGTGGCTGGGCGGTCCGTGGGCGACGATCCCAGCCACTCCGGCGTGGCTGCTCGGCGTCGGGGGTGCTGTGCTCCTCGTGCGGGCGGTACGGCACCGATGGACCGGTCCGCATCTGGCACGATTGAGGCGTGACCCAACCGCTGCATCTGCTCCTTGGCGACAACGACTTCCTGATCGAGCGCGCCGTCTCGCAGATCGTCTCCGACGCCGGGCGTGACAGCAGCGAGCCGGTTCCGTTGACCACGGTGCGCGCCGGTGATGTGACCGCCGCCGAACTGGCCGAGCTGCTCAGTCCGTCGCTTTTCGGTGAGTCGCGCGTGATCGTTTTCGACGACGCCGATGAGGCGGGCAGAGAACCGGCCGCGGTGATCACGTCGACCCTGGGTGCCATCCCCGAGGGGATCAGCCTGGTCGTCGTGCACTCGGGCGGTGGCCGGACCAAGGCGATGGTGGGTGAGCTGCGCGGGGCCGGCGCGGTGGAGGTCGACTGTGCCACCCCGAAGTGGCCATCCGACCGCGCCGACTTCGTCCGCCGCGAGTTTCAGGCGACCGGGGTCCGCGTGTCGAGCGACGTCGTGGAGTTGATGCTCGCCAACGTCGGTTCGGATCTTCGGGAGCTGGCGTCGGCGGTGAGCCAGCTCGTGGCCGATACTGGCGGCAAGCTCACCGAGGCGGCGGTCGAGACGTACTACTCGGGGCGTGCCGAGGTACGCGGCTTCGAGATCGCCGACAAGGCCGTCACCGGCGATCGCGCCGGTGCGCTGGAGGCGTTGGCGTGGGCGATGCACCACGGGACTCCGCGGGTCATTTTGGCCGACGCCCTGGCCGAGGCCGTCCACGGGATTGCCCGCGTGCGGGGGATCGGGTCGGCAAGCCCGCAGTCCGCGGCATCACAGCTGGGGATGCCGCCGAGCCGCGTGAAGAAGCTGCAGGCCCAAGCTGCCGCGTGGGACAACGCGGCGATCGGAGCCGCGGCGGTCGTCGTCGCCAAGCTCAACGGCGACGTCAAGGGGCAGGCCGCCGACGCCGATTACAGCCTGGAGCACGCCGTTTCCACCGTGGCCGGGCTGCGCCCGCGTCGCAGTCGCTGAAAG
>CAZVVS010000029.1:0-22055 GCA_964630585.1 uncultured Gordonia sp. | reverse complement strand
CACCGCGCTTCCCCCGAACCGCAAGCCGATCATGATGACCCGCGTCTCCGACCGGATCGGCCAACCGACCTACCGCGTCGACCCGGACAAGGTCGTCGCCATCGTGCAGACCCACTCACGCGACCACGCCAGCCCGGTGACAGCACCCGACGAGGTCAGCAAGGCGATCGCCGCCAACGTCCTGAAATTCTTCGACGACGAGGTGAAGGCCGGACGCCTCCCCGCCGACAAACTCCTCCCGATGCAGGCCGGCATCGGCAATGTCGCGAACGCGGTGATGGCCAGCTTCGACAAGAGCCCCTATGAGGCTCTGGACTGCTACACCGAGGTGATTCAGGACGGCATGCTTGGCCTGATCAAGGACGGCACCGTCGACCATGCCTCAACCACCTCGCTCGCCCTCAGCGACGACGGCATCGAAGAGCTGATCGCCAACATCGACTTCTACCGCGACCACATCACGCTGCGCCCGCAGGAGATCAGCAACCACCCTGAGATCGTTCGACGACTCGGGGTGATCGCGATGAACGGCATGCTGGAGGCCGACATCTACGGCAACGTGAACTCCACGCACGTCATGGGTACCAAGATGATGAACGGTATCGGCGGCTCCGGTGACTTCACCCGCAACGGCTACGTCTCCATCTTCCTGAGCCCGTCGACTGCCCGCGGCGGCAAGATCTCCGCAATCGTCCCGATGTCCTCGCACGTCGACCACACCGAGCACGACGTCCAGGTGATCGTCACTGAGCAGGGCCTCGCCGATCTGCGTGGCCTGTCTCCTCGTAAACGCGCCCGGGTGATCATCGACAATTGCGCCCACCCTGACTACCGGGATGCTCTACACGACTACCTCGACCGCGCCGAGGCGAAGGGCGGCCATACCCCGCACTTGCTGGACGAAGCGTTCTCCTTCCACGAGCGCAACGAGGAAACCGGCTCCATGCTCCCTTGATCCCCAATTTGCCGAGTCCTACTGACACATACCAGCAGTAGGACTCGGCACTTCCGGGTCGATCAGCCGAGACACTTATCCCCAGGGGTTGCGATGAGGCCGAGTTATCCACAGTGAGGCACGTTGGGGCTGTCGGATCTACGCCAGCCCGACCAGCATCGACTGTGTGGCTACCCCTCTGACGTGCAGTGCCCTGCTTGCCGAGGTTCTCTTCACCCAGGACGGGGTGATCAGCCGTCAGCAGGCGATCGACTGCGGGGCCAGCGAGGGGCTGCTCCGGAACATGCTGCGCCGCGGTGCCTGGATACGGCTCCACCCTGGGGTGTACGTGAACCACAACGGCCCGCTGACGTGGCGGCAGCGCGCCTGGGCGGCGGTATTGGGTGCACCGGGCTCGGCGCTGAGCCATCGGTCGGCGCTGACCATCGCCGGGTTAGGACGGCCGGGCGCGACGATTCACATCGCCGTCGACCGCAAGGCGCACGCCCCCGAACGCGCGGGCGTTGTCGTACACAGATGTGCACAGCTGACGCAGCGCGTGGCGGGGGGCATGCACCCCCCGCGAGTCCGAGTGGAACACGCCGTGCTCGATGTCGCCGGCGAGGCGCCATCGGAGGTGGATGCGATCGCTGTGCTGGCGGATGCGGTTCGGGAACGGCTCACCACTGCGTCGCGTTTGCACAGCGCACTGGATTCCCGCCAGTGGTGCAAGCGGCGGCGGTTGATCAGCGGCGTCCTCACCGACTTGAATGAGGGGAGTCGGCACTTTGGGGTCGATCAGGCCAGCAGCTCGGCCACACGCTCGAGCGCGGCGACCCGACTGCCCTTGACGAGCAGGGCCAGCGGCGCACCCAGCGCGGTCACGTACTCGGCGGCCGCCGCCGGATCCGCGACGTGCTCCACGTCGCCGTAGCGAGGCTCGTCGACGGCGACGACGGCAATGCCCAGCGACGCCGCCAACTCGGCGACGCCGCGATGGGCCGCGGCGGCGTCCTCACCGAGTTCGGCCATCGTGCCGAGGACCGCGACCCGACGCGGAGCGTCGAGTTGGGCGAGGGCGCGCAGTGCGGCAGCCATCGACGTCGGGTTGGCGTTGTAGGCGTCGTTGATGACCGTGAACCCGGACTCGGTCTGCGTCATCTCCATGCGCAGCCCCGACAGTGCGGCTCCCAGCAGACCGTCGGCCACCGCTTCGAGGCCGACGCCGAGTCCGGCCCCCGCGGCAGCCGCGGCCAAGGCGTTGCCGACCTGGTGCTCACCACGGGCACCCAGGCGCACGGACACGCTGCCCCACGGGGAGTGCAGCGTGAACGACGCGCGCAACTGGTCGTCGAGGACGACGCCGCTCGCGGTGAGATCGGCCGACGCCCCCGACGCGCTGTAGGTGAGGACCCGCGCCGCCGTCCGACTGGCCATCGCCGCGACTGCCGGGTCGTCCGCGTTGAGGACTGCAAGCCCGTCGTCGGGCAGGGATTCGACGAGTTCACCCTTGGTCTGCGCGACGGCATCGAGCGATCCGAAGTTCTCCAGGTGCACGGCCTCGACACGGGTCAGGACCCCGACCGTCGGCGCGGCGATCTCGCACAGCGTCGCGATGTGCCCGAGGCCCCGCGCACCCATCTCGAGGACCGCCGCCTGCGTTCCGTCGTCGGCGCCGACGAGGGTCAGCGGCAGGCCCAGTTCGTTGTTGAACGACTTGGCGCTGGCCGCCGTCTTGTAGGTCGTCTCGAGGACACCGGCGAGCAGGTCCTTCGTCGACGTCTTGCCCACCGATCCGGTGACCCCGACGACCCGGTCGCCGATGCGCGTGCGAGCGGCGCGCCCCAGCGCACGCAGTGCCAGCGCGGTGTCGGCGACGCGGATCGCGCCCACCCCATCGGGCGGAGGCGTGTCGTCGCGGCTGGTGAAGTACGCGGGTGCCCCGGCGGCGAGGGCGGCCGGGAGGAATTCATGGCCGTCGCGCTCGGCGACGATCGGGACGAAGAGCTGGCCGGCCTCGAGGGTGCGCGAGTCGATACTCGCGCCGTCGACGGCCACGTCGGCTCCGCTGGCCGCGCCGTCGGTCGCCGCGGCGATCTCTGCGATGGAAAAATGCACGACCTCACGCTACGCGACGCGGTGACCGACTCAGCACCGCTGTCGCCGTGCCCGTATTGTTGCGACCATGCCCGACGCCGCACAGAGCAAGCTGCGCCTCGTCGTCCTTTTCGGCGGCGCCTCCGCCGAGCATGACATCTCCTGCATCACGGCGGCGCACGTCCTCGCGGCCGCCGACCGGTCGCGTTATGACCTGGTCCCGGTCGGGATCACCCGCGACGGGACGTGGGTCACACCGACGACGGCACTCGCCGCCCTCGCCGCCGACGAGCCGCTGGGCAATTCGCTGGCTCCGGAAGGGCCGGCGGTCGAACCGCTCACGGTGTTGCGCGGCGAGCCCGGCGAGCACACCGTCGTGCTGCCGCTGCTGCACGGTCCACACGGCGAGGACGGCACGATCCAAGGAATGCTCGAGCTGTTCGGACTGGCCTACGTCGGCTCCGGCGTACTCGGCTCGGCCCTCTGCATGGACAAGGCGATGGCCAAGAACGCCGCCGCCTACCTGGGCATCCCGCAGTGCCGGTGGATCGAGCACCGCGATGGATTCGACGACGAGAAGCAGACCATCGCGAACGCCGTCGACACCCTCGGGCTGCCGGTGTTCGTCAAGCCAGCAAACATGGGGTCCTCAGTCGGGATCACCAAGGCCCACGACGAGGCCGAGCTGGCCGTCGCGCTGAAGACCGCCCTGGCCTACGACGACGTGCTGGTCATCGAGGAAGGCATCTCGGCGCGCGAGATCGAGGTCGCGGTACTGGGCAATTCGAGCCCGGAGGCGTCGCTGCCCGGCGAGATCCTGCCGGGCGCGGAGTTCTACGACTACGAGGACAAGTACGTCACCGGCAACGCCGCATTGCAGATCCCGGCTGAGCTGCCGGCGGAGGCGGTCGACGAGGTTCGCGAGTTGGCCGTCCGCAGCTATCGCGCGTTGCGCTGCCAGGGGCTGGCCCGCGTCGACTTCTTCTACGAGGAGTCCTACCGCGGCGGGCCCGGGCGGGGCTGGCTGCTCAACGAGATCAACACGATCCCCGGCTTCACCCCGGCATCGATGTACCCCAAGATGTGGGAGGCCTCAGGGCTGAAGTACTCGGCGCTGATCGACCGCCTGGTGTCGCTGGCGCAGGAGGTCCACGCGAAGCGATCGGCGTTCTCCACCGCTCGCTGATCGCACCGACTAGCGTCGGGAACCATGCAGGGTGATGAGCCGAGCATTCAAGAGCGCCTATTCCCGACCATGACGTGCTTCGGGTGCGGAGCGGCCAACGAGCGCGGACTGCAACTGCGCAGCTTCCCGACCGCCGACGGTGCGACCGCGACCTTCACCCCCTGGCCCGAACACGACAACGGCCTGGGCTACCTCAACGGCGGCATCATCTGCACGATCCTCGACTGCCACAGTGCCGCCGCCGTCCTCTGGGAAGCCGACAAACGTGGTTGGGGCCCGGGCCCCGGCGCGGCGCTTGCCTATGTCACCGCCGGACTCGAAGTGCAGTACTTACGACCGTGCCCACTCGACGC
The DNA here is from genome assembly GCA_964630585.1 of uncultured Gordonia sp. Lineage (GTDB taxonomy): Bacteria > Actinomycetota > Actinomycetes > Mycobacteriales > Mycobacteriaceae > Gordonia. Next base: position 17,485 of record CAZVVS010000029.1, on the reverse strand, counting down.
GCCCATCACACTTCAAGCGCGATTGACCGAGGTCAGTGAGCCACAGATGACTGCGCATGTGGAGGCGATCTGGGACGGAAAAATCCGGGCCGCGGCGACCGCGGTCTGGAAGCGCTGGCGCCCCAGGCCGACCACCTAACCCGGCGGCCGCCACCTCGCGACCCGGGCCGCCGAGTCCGCCATCAACCGGTCCGGCATGACCGGCGCCGCCCGGTGCGCCAACCCGACTACCCGATTCGACGGCATCATCAGCATGGTCGAGTGCCGCGAGAGAAAACTCACCGTCACCCATCGTCGACGACGAGCCGCGGTGAACCCGGCACCGTCGAATCCACCTGACGGCGAGCAGTGGTGCGCGAGGACGACGGCGTCCTCGAGTGACAAGCCGGCGCCCTGTCCGAGGTGCGGCCGCATCGCGTGCGCCGCGTCGCCGAGGATCACGGTGCGCCCCTTGACCGGGTGCCGGACGGCTTTGAGGTCGGTGAGTTCATGCACGAGGGGTTCGTCGATTCGGCGCAGGAGCGTCGGCACCGGCTCCACCCAGTCGTCGAAGTACCCCAGCCCCTTGTCGCGGGCCTTACCCCGCGACGCGCCGAAGACGTATGCCGTGCCGTCGGCCAGCGGCAGGATCCCGCATTCACCCGAGCGTCCCCACACGCTGATCGCCTCGGCACCGGCCCCGTCGACGACGGCCCGCCAGGCGCGGATCCCGCAGTCGCGCTCGCCACCGGTCTCCGACCACCACCGCAGCCGCGTCGGACTGTGCACCCCGTCGGCGGCGACGACCAGGTCGTACTGTTCGACACGGCCATCAGCGTCGACGAGGCCCTTCTCGACGTCGACGACGCTCGCTGACGTTGAGGTGTGCACGACGTCGGCGGGCAGGGCCCGCACCAGCGCCGCATTGAGATCACGACGATGAAGCGCCAGCATCGTGCCCGGCTCGCTCACCTGGCGCATGAGTTCGCGACCGGTCGAATCGAGGATCCGCACACAGGTCAGGTCGTTGCCGGCGGCCCGCACCTCCTCGCCGACGCCGAGCACGTCGAGCGCGGCCAGCCCGTTGGACCACAGGGTGATCCCGGCTCCGATGACGACTGATTCGGTCTCCTCGAACACCGTCGTGTCCCATCCGCGGCGGACCAGCGCGATGGCCGTCGCGAGACCGGCGATCCCGCCGCCGACGATTGCGGCACACGGTCGGGGCGCGGCGGTCATAGTCAGCGATTGTGTCATCGCCAACGGAACTGCTGACTCGGAACTACCATCGGGTCGGTGAGCGCCACTGGAGACAGCCCCCGGATCGCCCTGCGCATCGGCGTCTACTCGCCCAATGCCCAGACCCGTGATCAGGTCGTCGGCGCCCTCGGCACCACCCTGCGCCCCGATCTGCCCGAACTGGCTTTCACCGAACTCGCGACCGGCCCGGCGGTGCTGGCCAAGCTCGACCAGAACCAGCTCGACGTCGTCATCCTCGACGGCGAGGCGTCCCCCGTCGGCGGGATGGGACTGGCGAAACAGATCCGCGACGAATACGACCCGTGCCCACCCCTGGTGGTGCTCATCGCCCGCAAGGCCGATCGATGGCTGGCCGACTGGTCGCGCGCCGACGCGACGGCCAGCCTCCCCGTCGACCCGGTCGAGCTCGGGTCGGTCATGACGGATCTGATCCGCAGGAACGTCTGAGCCGCACGCTCGGCGGGATTTGCTATCCGCTCGGCGGGATTCGCTATCCGCTCGGCGGGGAATGGCGCACGCTCGGCGGGGTGCGCCAACGGGCAAGTCGCCATACAGATACCGGACATGTGTCTCGTCGGGCGCGTAAAGCGCGCGCGCTGTCGGGCGCCGTGAGTAGGGTGAGAGGAAGATCACACAGCCACTCCCCAAGGGAGGTGACAGCCACTTGAACGCCTACGTACCGATCCTCGTGCTCGGCGCGGTCGCGGCCGCATTTGCCATCGTCTCGGTCGGCATCGCGACCTTCGTCGGGCCCAAGCGTGCCAATCGCGCGAAGCTCGACGCCTATGAGTGCGGTATCGAGCCGTTGCCGCAAGACCGTGCGGTGCAACGGATTCCGGTGAAGTACTACCTCACGGCGATGCTTTTCATCATCTTCGACATCGAGATCGTGTTCCTCTACCCGTGGGCCGTCGCGTTCGACGCGCTCGGCTGGTTCGGACTGATCGCCATGACTCTGTTCATCGTCAACGTGTCCGTCGCGTATGCCTACGAATGGCGCCGCGGCGGACTGAGTTGGGACTGATTGCATGGGTATCGAAGAACAGGTCCCCAGTGGGTTCCTGCTGAGCACCGTCGAAGGTCTCGCCGGCTACTTCCGCAAGGGATCGCTGTGGCCGGCGACGTTCGGTCTGGCGTGCTGCGCAATCGAGATGATGGCGACGACGGGCGGGCGCTACGACCTCGCCCGCTTCGGAATGGAGGCGTTCCGCGCCTCACCGCGCCAGGCCGATCTGATGATCGTCGCGGGCCGGGTCAGCCAGAAGATGGCCCCGGTGCTGCGCCAGATCTACGACCAGATGGCCGAGCCGAAGTGGGTGCTCGCCATGGGCGTGTGCGCGTCCTCGGGCGGCATGTTCAACAACTACGCGATCGTGCAGGGCGTCGACCACGTCGTCCCCGTCGACATCTACCTCCCCGGCTGCCCGCCGCGCCCGGAGATGCTCCTCAACGCCATCCTCACGCTGCACGCCAAGATCCAGGACATGCCGCTGGGAGTGAACCGTGGCGAGGCGATCGCCGCCGCCGAGCAGGCCGCGCTGGCATCGCGCCCGACCATCGAGCTCAAGGGGCTGCTGCGATGAGCGATCTGCAGCGCCAACCCGACGCGCAGCCGGAAACCCTGTCCACCCGCACCGGGCTCTTCGGCCCGCAGGGCAGCGGCGACACCTCCGGCTACGGGCGCCTCGTCCGGACCGTCGAACTAGGCGGCAGCACCGCACCCCCGTACGGCGGCTACTTCGACGACCTGCTGGCCACCCTGCGCACCGCACTCGCCGAGCACGGCGTCAACCCCGACGCCGCGATCGAGAAGGCCCAGGTCCACGTCGGCGAGCTCACCGTGTTCGTCGTCCGCGACTACCTGCCGGTCGTCGCCGGGGTCCTGCGCGACGTGCCGGAACTGCGGTTCGAGCTGTGTCGCGGGGTCAGTGGCGTCCACTACCCCGACGACGCCGGGCGCGAATTGCACGCGGTCTACCCGCTGCAGTCGATCACGCACAACCGCATCGTCCGCCTCGAGGTGTGCGCACCCGATTCCGACCCGCACATCCCCAGCCTCTGCCGGGTCTACCCGACCAACGACTGGCACGAGCGGGAGACCTACGACTTCTTCGGCATCGTCTTCGACGGCCACCACGCGCTGACGCGCATCGAGATGCCCGACGACTGGGAGGGCCACCCGCAGCGCAAGGACTACCCGCTCGGCGGCGTGCCAGTCGAATACAAGGGAGCCACCGTCGCACCCCCCGATCGGCGGAGGTCCTACCACTGATGACCACCATCGGAGTGTCCGGCCGCGATTGGGACGAGGTCGTCGCCGCCGTCCGCGAGCGCGCCGCCGCCCAGCCCGGCGAGGAACGGATCGTCGTCAATATGGGCCCGCAGCACCCGTCGACCCACGGCGTCCTGCGCCTGATCCTGGAGATCGACGGTGAGACGGTCACCGAGGCGCGCTGCGGCATCGGGTACCTGCACACCGGCATTGAGAAGAACCTCGAATACCGCACCTGGACCCAGGGCGTCACCTTCGTGACCCGCATGGACTACCTGGCACCGTTCCACAACGAGGTCGCCTACTGCCTCGGCGTCGAGAAACTGTTGGGCATCACCGACGAGATCCCCGAGCGCGCCAGCACGATCCGCGTCATGTTGATGGAGCTCAACCGCATCTCGTCGCACCTGGTGGCACTGGCCACCGGCGGCTTGGAGCTCGGCGCGATGTCGCCGATGTTCCTCGGCTTCGCCACACGCGAGTCCATCCTCACGGTGTTCGAGCAGATCACCGGACTGCGGATGAACCACGCCTACATCCGACCCGGCGGTGTCGCGCAGGACCTCCCCGACGGCTCCCTGGAGATGATCAGCAGCCTCCTCGACGAGTTGCCCGGCCAACTGGGCGAGGTCGAGGCGCTACTCACCGACAACTACATCTGGAAGGCGCGCACGCAGGGCGTCGGGTACCTCGACCTGGCCGGCTGCATGGCCTTGGGCGTCACCGGACCGTGCCTGCGCTCGACGGGACTCCCGCACGACCTACGACGGTCCGCACCCTACTGCGGCTACGAGACCTACGAGTTCGACGTCCCGACCGTCGACACCTGCGACTCCTACGGCCGGTACCTCATCCGCGTCGCCGAGATGCACCAGTCACTGCGGATCGCGCGGCAGTGCTTGGAGCGGTTGGCGCAGCCGGGCCCGATCACCGTCGACGACCAGAAGCTCGGTTGGCCGGCAGACCTGCAACTGGGCCCCGACGGCCTGGGCAACTCACCCGAGCACATCGCCAAGATCATGGGCCAGTCGATGGAGTCGCTGATCCACCACTTCAAGCTCGTCACCGAGGGCTTCCGCGTACCGGCCGGGCAGTGCTACACGGCCATCGAGTCGCCTCGCGGCGAGCTCGGCGTCCACATGGTGTCCGACGGCGGCACGCGGCCCTACCGGGTGCATTTCCGCGATCCGTCGTTCACGAATCTGCAGGCGGTGGCCGCGATGTGCGAGGGCGGCATGGTCGCCGACGTCATCACCGCGGTCGCCAGCATCGACCCGGTGATGGGAGGCGTGGACCGATGACCACCGAGCTCAACCCCGACGCCGGGACGCGCGTGGGAGCGCCGATCCCCATCGAACTCGGGTTGCCCGGCCACCTGCCAGACACGCCGCATCCGCCGATCACCTTCGACGGGCCGTCCGACTACCCGGCCGACGTCGCCGCGGCGCTGGCCGCCGACGCCGGACCGATCATCGCCCGCTACCCGGAGTCGCGCTCAGCCCTGCTGCCGCTGCTGCACCTGGTCCAATCGCACGACGGCTACCTCACCAAGGCCGGGATCGGTTTCTGCGCAACACAATTGGGGCTGTCGCGGGCGCAGGTCGCGGCGGTCGCCACGTTCTACTCGATGTACCGGCGGTCTCCGACCGGCGAATACCTCGTCGGCGTGTGCACCAACACGACGTGCGCGGTGATGGGCGGCGACGAGATCCTGGCGACGCTGAGCGAGCACTTGGGCATCGCGCCGGGCGAGACGACCGCCGATGGCCGGATCACCCTCGAGCACGTTGAATGCAACGCCGCGTGCGACTTCGCCCCCGTCGTGATGGTCAATTGGGAGTTCTTCGACGACCAGTCGCCGCAGAGCACCGTCGAACTCGTCGACGACTTGCGTGCCGGCGTCGAAGTCGCACCGAGCCGCGGCGTCCCGACGCTGTGCTCCTTCAAGAAGGTCTCGCGACTGTTGGCCGGTGCCGATACAAAACCGGCGCCCGAGACCGACGACGTGAAGCCCGCGGCACTCGGCGAGCGCACCGTCGAGGCCCCGACAGTTCCTGTCCTGAGCCGGGACTGGGCGCAGCCGGAGTCGTGGTCGTTGGCCAACTACCTGCGCGGCAACGGCTATCACGGGCTGAAGGCCGCGCTGGATCTGTCACCCGACGAGGTCATCGGCATAGTCAAGGACTCCGGCCTGCGGGGCCGTGGCGGCGCGGGCTTCCCCGTCGGGATGAAGTGGTCGTTCATTCCGCAGCCCGGCCCCGGTGAACCCGGTTATGGCAAGCCGCACTACCTGGTCGTCAACGCCGACGAGTCCGAGCCCGGCACCTGCAAAGACATGCCGCTGATGCTCGCCTCCCCGCACGCGCTGATCGAGGGCATGATCATCGCGAGCTACGCCATCCGCGCCCGCCACGCGTTCATCTACGTGCGCGGCGAGGTGGCCTCGGTCATCGCGCGGCTGCGCGACGCTGTCGCGGAGGCCTACGACGCGGGGCTGCTCGGCACCAATATCCTCGGCTCCGGGTACGACTTGGAACTCGTCGTCCACGCCGGAGCCGGCGCGTATATCTGCGGCGAGGAGACGGCGCTGCTCGACTCCCTCGAAGGCCGCCGCGGTCAGCCCCGACTGCGCCCGCCATTCCCCGCCGTCGCCGGGCTGTATGCCAGCCCGACCGTCGTCAACAACGTGGAATCCATTGCCAGCGTCCCGGCGATCCTGCGCAACAGTGCCGACTGGTTCCGCCAGTTCGGCACGGAGAAGTCGCCCGGGTTCACGATGTACTCGCTCTCGGGCCACGTCGCCAATCCGGGTCAGTACGAGGCGCCGCTGGGCATCACGCTGCGCGAACTCCTCGATCTGGCCGGCGGCGTGCGCGAGGGCCACCAGCTGAAGTTCTGGACGCCCGGCGGATCGTCGACGCCACTGTTCACCGCCGATCACCTCGACGTTCCGCTGGACTACGAAGGTGTCGCGGGCGCCGGATCAATGCTGGGCACCAAGGCACTGCAGATCTTCGACGAGACGACGTGCGTCGTCCGCGCGGTCCTGCGGTGGAGCGAGTTCTACAAGCACGAATCGTGCGGCAAGTGCACACCGTGCCGCGAGGGCACCTATTGGCTGGTGCAGCTCATGGAGCGCTTGGAGGCCGGACAGGGCGACGACGGAGATCTCGACAAACTCCTCGACATCACCGACAGCATCGTCGGAAAGGCGTTCTGCGCCCTCGGCGACGCCGCCGGAGCGCCGATCACCTCGTCGCTGGCCCTGTTCCGCGACGAATACCTCGAACACGCGCGCCTGGGGCACTGCCCGTTCGATCCGGCCGCATCGGTGACCTATGGCGGTGCGCGATGACGACGGTCGAGACGAACCTGGTCACCCTCACGATCGACGGGCAGCCGATCACCGTGCCCAAGGGCACCCTGGTGATCCGGGCCGCGGAGATGGCGGGCATCGAGATCCCCCGCTTCTGCGACCACCCGCTGCTCGCACCGGTCGGTGCGTGCCGGCAGTGCCTCGTCGACGTCGAGGGCCAGCGCAAGCCGATGGCCTCGTGCACGACCGTCGTGTCCGACGACATGGTGGTCCGCACGCAGGCGACGTCGGAGGGAGCCGCACGCGCCCAGAACGGCGTGATGGAACTGCTGCTGATCAACCACCCGCTGGACTGCCCGACGTGTGACAAGGGCGGCGAGTGCCCGCTGCAGAACCAGGCGATGACCGCCGGTCGCCCCGATTCCCGCTTCGACGGGGAGAAGCGCCGCTACACCAAGCCAGTCGCCCTCTCGGCCGAGGTGCTGCTCGACCGCGAGCGCTGCATCCTGTGCGCCCGTTGCACCCGCTTCTCCGACGAGATCGCCGGCGATCCGCTGATCGACCTCGGCGACCGCGGCGCGCTGCAGCAGGTGAGCATCTATGAGGACGACCCGTTCGACTCGTACTTCTCCGGCAACACGGTGCAGATCTGCCCGGTCGGCGCACTGACGAATTCGACCTACCGCTTCCGCGCCCGTCCGTTCGACCTCGCTTCGACACCGAGTGCCTGCGAGCACTGTGCCGGCGGCTGCGCACAGCGCACCGACCAGCGGCGCAACAAGGTGCTGCGCCGCCTCGCCGGCGACGATCCGGCGGTCAACGAGGAGTGGAACTGCGACAAGGGCCGATGGGCCTTCGCCTACGCGGCACTCCCCGACCGCCTCACGACGCCGCTCGTCCGTGATGCCTCCGGTACCTTGCAACCCGCTTCCTGGCCGCACGCGCTGGCCGTCGCCGCGGCCGGACTCGCCGATGCCCGCGCGGGTGTGCTGGTCGGCGGGCGCGCGACCGTCGAGGACGCCTATGCCTACGGCAAGTTCGCACGGGTTGTACTGGGCACCAACGACGTCGACTTCCGCGCCCGTGCTTGCAGCGACGAGGAGACGGCCTTCCTGGCCCACCAGGTCGCCGGCGCCGGGATGCCGGTGGCCTACGACGACCTCGAGCACGCACCCGTCGTCGTCCTGGCCGGTCTTGAGCCGGAGGAAGAGTCGCCGATGATCTTCCTGCGCCTACGCAAAGCGGTCCGCGCAGGTACGACTGCGGTGCACTCGGTCGCGCCCTGGTCCTCGCGGGGGCTGACCAAGCTCAGCGGTACCCGCATCGACTGCGCTCCCGACGCCGAAGCCGACGTACTCGCCGACACGCAGACCCAACAGCTCCTCGCCACGCCCGGCGCCATCCTGCTCGTCGGTGAGCGGCTGGCGGGCAGCCCGGGAGCACTGACCGTCGCAGCCACCGTCGCCGAGCACACCGGCGCCCGCCTGGCCTGGGTGCCGCGCCGCGCTGGCGAACGGGGCGCCGCCGACGTCGGTGCCCTGCCCAATCTGCTGCCCGGTGGGCGTCCCGTCGCCGACGAGGCCGCGCGCGCCGAGATCGCCGCCGCCTGGGACGGTGCGGAACTCCCCGCCGAACCCGGCCGCTCCACCCCGGCGATCCTCGACGCCGTCATCGGCGGACGACTCGATGCACTCGTCGTCGGCGGGGTCGAGATCGAGGATCTCCCCGACGCGCAGCGCGCGCTCACCGCACTGGAGCGCGCGACCTTCGTCGTCAGCCTCGAGCAGCGCCCCAGCACCGTCACCGAGCACGCCGACGTCGTGTTCCCGGTGGCCGCGGTCGCCGAGAAGTCCGGCATCTTCGTCGACTGGGAGGGCCGACCGCGGTGGTTCACCCCGTCGGTCGACCCGGGCGGGCGACTCTCGGATCATCGGGTCCTCGCTGCGATCGCCGCCGAGGCGGGTACCGCGCTGGGTTGCGACACCGCCGACGAGATCCACGCGCAGCTGCAGGACATGGGTGCGTGGACGGGCAAACGCGCCGATCTGCCCGGCGTGACGCGTCCGGCCCCGGTGGTGCCCAACACCGGTCACGCCCTGTTGGCGAGCTGGCGGCTGCTGCTCGACCGCGGCCGACTGCAGGACGGCGAGCCGAACCTCGCGGCCACCGCACACGCCGCGGTCGTCCGCTGCTCGGCCGCCACCGCCGCGCAGGCCGGAGCCGCCGACGGCGAGCCGCTGACGGTGACCGGCCCGAACGGCTCGGTGACGCTGCCACTGGTCGTCACCGACATGCCCGACGGCATCGTCTGGCTGCCGCTGAACTCCCCCGGCTCGCAGGTCTACGCGCAACTCGGCGCCCGGGCCGGCGACGTGGTCGCCCTGGTCGGCGACGACGATCGCGGCACCGCCACCGAAGGGGGACCGGCATGATCAACTTCCCGACCCTGGCCTCCTTCGGTCACGACACGTGGTGGATCGTCGTGGGCAAGGCCGTCGCGATCTTCCTGTTCCTGGTGCTGACGGTGCTCGTCGCGATCCTTGCCGAGCGCAAGATCATGGCCCGTATGCAGCGCCGGCTCGGCCCCAACCGCGTGGGGCCTCGCGGCGCACTGCAAAGCCTCGCCGACGGGGTGAAGCTGGCCCTCAAAGAAGGCCTGATCCCCGCTGGCGTCGATAAGCCGATCTACCTGCTCGCCCCGATCATTGCCGTCATCCCGGCGTTCACCGCCTTCGCCGTCATCCCGTTGGGCCCGTCGGTGTCGATCTTCGGCCACCACACACCGCTGCAACTCACCGACCTGCCCGTCGCGGTGCTCTACATCCTCGCCATCACCTCGATCGGCGTGTACGGGATCGTGCTGGCCGGCTGGTCGTCGGGCAGCACCTACCCGCTGTTGGGCGGCCTGCGCTCCACCGCCCAGGTCATCTCCTACGAGATCGCGATGGGCCTGTGCTTCGCCGCGGTGTTCCTGCTCTCGGCGACCATGTCGACGTCGGAGATCATCGCCAGCCAACACCGGCACTGGTTCATCCTTCTGCTGTTGCCGTCGTTCATCATCTATGCGATCTCCATGGTCGGCGAGACCAACCGCGCCCCCTTCGACCTGCCCGAGGCGGAGGGCGAGTTGGTCGGCGGCTTCCACACCGAGTACTCGTCGTTGAAGTTCGCAATGTTCATGCTCGCCGAGTACGTCAACATGACGACGGTGGCGGCGCTGGCGACGACCCTGTTCCTCGGCGGCTGGATGGCGCCGTGGCCGTTGAGCCTGATCCCCGGCGCGAACTCGGGGTGGGTGCCGGTGCTGTGGTTCACGGCCAAGGTGTGGGTCTTCATGTTCGTCTTCATCTGGCTGCGCACCACCCTGCCGCGCCTGCGCTACGACCAGTTCATGGGCCTGGGCTGGCGGGTGCTGATCCCCTCGTCGCTGACCTGGGTGATGATCGTCGCGCTGATCCGGGCGCTGACCTTGAACTCCTCGGACACCACCCGCACCGTGGTCCTCATCGCAACCGGCGTGCTCACCGCCATCGCCCTGATCGGCGGGATCGTCATCGCGATGCGGGCGCCCGCCGAGGCCACCGCGCCGCCGACGGCCAAACCCCTCGGTACCGCCTTCCCAGTGCCGCCGCTGCCCTCGGGCGCCGGCGCGCGCACGTCCGCCCGCACCCCGGAGGTGACCAATGCCTGACTTCGGCAAACCGATCGCCGGTTTCGGCGTGATGTTGGGCGGCATGTTCCGCGAGCCGATCACCCAGCAGTACCCGGAGGAGCCCGCGCCGATCGCACCGCGCTACCACGGCCGCCACCAGCTCAACCGGTACGACGACGGGCTCGAGAAGTGCATCGGCTGCGAACTGTGCGCGTGGGCCTGCCCCGCGGACGCGATCTTCGTCGAAGGCGCGCCCAACTCCGACGAGGAGCGTTACTCGCCCGGTGAGCGCTACGGACGCGTCTACCAGATCAACTACCTGCGCTGTATCGGGTGCGGCCTGTGCATCGAGGCCTGCCCGACGCGCGCGTTGACGATGACCAACGAGTTCGAACTTGCCGACGACAATCGCGCCGACCTCATCTACGAGAAGGACCGCCTGCTCGCACCACCCCCGCCCGGTGCCGAGCCGACACCGCAGCAGAAGCCGGCGCGCGGCGTCGACTACTACCTAGGGCGCGCCGGACGCGCGGCGACGACGGCGGAGTCGGCGGCCCAGTCACAGCCCGCGGAGCCACCGCGATGATCGATGCGATGAATGCGACGAGCATCGAGTTCGCCGCAGAGTTGTCCCGTACCTCCACCGGCGAGTCGGTGCAGTTCTGGGTATTGGGCGTGGTGGTGGTGCTCGGCGCACTCGGCGTCGTGTGCTCGCCGAAGGCGGTGTACTCGGCGCTGTTCCTCGCGATGACGATGCTGATCCTCGCGGTGTTCTACATCGCGCAGGGCGCACTGTTCCTGGGGGTCGTGCAGATCGTCGTCTACACCGGCGCGGTGATGATGCTGTTCCTGTTCGTCATCATGCTGATCGGCGTCGACTCAGCCGATTCCCTGGTGGAGACGATCCGCGGGCAGCGGATCGTCGCCGTCGGCCTGGGCCTCGGGTTCGGCGCCCTGCTGATCGCGGGCATCGCCCACGCCACGATCGCCGCGTTCGTCGGATTCGATCCCGGCACCGGCGGCAACGCGGCCATCGTCGAACTCGCCCAGTTGATCTTCGGCAAATACCTGTGGGCGTTCGAATTGACCGGCGCCCTGCTGATCACCGCAACACTCGGGGCTATGGTGCTCGCCCACCGGCCGTCGTCGACCAAACGGCCGAGCCAGCGGGAACTGTCCATCGCCCGCTTCTCCCCCGACTCCCCGGTCCCGCCGACGCCCCTGCCGGCGTCCGGCGTGTTCGCCCGCCACAACGCCGTCGACGTGCCCGCGCGCCTGCCCGACGGCTCGCCGTCGGCACTGTCGGTGAACCGGGCCCTCGGCGGTGGACTGCACGAGGACGCGGCCCGCGACAGTGCGATCGGCGACGGGATCGACGACGTGACGGAGGTGGACCGGTGAACCCCGCCAATTACCTCTACGTCGCCGCCCTCCTGTTCACGATCGGTGCGGCCGGCGTCTTGTTGCGGCGCAACGCGATCGTCGTGTTCATGTGCGTCGAGCTGATGCTCAACGCGGCCAACCTGTCGTTCGTGACCTTCGCCCGTATGCACGGCACCCTCGACGGCCAGACCATCGCGTTCTTCACCATGGTGGTGGCCGCGGCCGAGGTCGTCGTCGGCCTGGCCATCATCATGACCATCTACCGGACCAGGCGCTCGGCGTCGGTCGACGACGCGAACCTGCTGGCGCGGTGAGGCCCTGATGGCGAACACGTCTGTGCAACTGCTGGGCCTGGTCCCCGCACTGCCCGCGGCCGGAGCGGCCATCACCCTGCTGGCCGGGCGGCGCAGCGACCGTTGGGGGCACTTGCTGAGCACCGCGCTGGTCGGTGCGTCCTTCGTTCTCACCGTCGGACTGTGGTGGGCGATGTTGGGGCGCGATGCCGCGGACCGGCCGATCACGTCGATCTTGTACTCATGGATTCCGGTCGATGGCCTCCAGGTCGACGCCGCCCTGCACCTGGACCAGCTCTCGGTGTGCTTCGCCCTGCTGATCACCGGCGTCGGATTCTTGATCCACGTCTATTCCATCGGCTACATGGCCCACGACCCCGACCGTCGGCGGTTCTTCTCCTACCTGAACCTGTTCGTCGCGGCGATGCTCGTGCTGGTGCTGGCCGACAACTACGTGCTGATTTACGCGGGCTGGGAGGGCGTCGGTTTGGCGTCGTACCTGCTCATCGGTTTCTGGCAGTACAAGCGTTCGGCCGCCACCGCGGCGAAGAAGGCGTTTGTCGTCAACCGCGTCGGCGACATGGGCTTTGTCATCGCGCTGATGATCATCTTCACCAACATCGGCTCCTTCCGCGTCTCCGACGTTCTGGCGGCATCATCGACAGCCGCGGAATCCACCCTGACCGCGTTGGGCCTGATGCTGTTGCTGGCGGCGTGTGCGAAGTCCGCGCAGGTACCGCTGCAATCGTGGCTCGGCGACGCCATGGAGGGCCCGACGCCGGTGTCGGCACTCATCCACGCCGCGACGATGGTCACCGCGGGCGTCTACCTCATCGTCCGGTCAGGACCGGTCTTCGACCACGCGCCGACGGCCCAGACCGTCGTCGTCATCGTCGGCGCGGTGACACTGCTGTTCGGTGCGATCATCGGCTGCGCGAAGGACGACATCAAGAAGGCGCTCGCCGCGTCGACGATGAGCCAGATCGGCTACATGGTGCTGGCCGCCGGACTCGGGCCCGCCGGGTACGTGTTCGCCATCGCGCACCTGCTGGCCCACGGCTTCTTCAAGGCGGGGCTGTTCCTCGGATCCGGCTCGGTCATGCACGCGATGAACGACGAGACCGACATGCGCCGCTACGGCGGTCTGCGCAAGGCGCTGCCCATCACGTTCGCGACGTTCGGCTTGGGCTACCTCGCGATCATCGGGATCCCGCCTCTCGCGGGGTTCTTCACCAAGGACCACATCATCGAGGCCGCGTTCGGCGCCGGCGGAATCCGCGGCCCGGTATTGGGGATCGTGACCGTGATCGGCGCGGGCCTCACCGCGTTCTACATGACCCGCGTCATGCTGCTGACGTTCTTCGGTGAGCCCCGGTGGGAGCCCAACTCTCATCCCCATGAAGCACCTCCGACGATGACAGTGCCGATGATCATCCTGGCCGTCGGATCCGTCGCCTCGGGCGCGCTGTTCATCGTCGGCGGCCGCCTGGCTCATTGGCTCTCCCCGCTCACCGGCGAGGCCCACCACGAGCTGCCGGCGCCGGCCTGGCTGATCAGCCTGGGCGTCCTGCTCGTCGTCGTGATCGGCATGGTCATCGCGTGGCGCCGCTACCGCGACGAGGTGCCGCGGACCGCGCCGGAGGGCTCGCCCCTGACGCGTGCCGCCCGCGCCGACCTCTACGGCGACCGGTTCAACGAGCTCGCGCTGATGGTGCCCGGCCAGCGGTTGACGGCCGCGCTGCGCGTCGTCGAAGACCGCGGTTTCGCCGGCGCGGAGGCCGGTGTCGCACAGGGCGTCGGCGGCGGTTCGGCACTGCTGCGACGAACACAGAACGGCTATGTGCGCTCGTACGCGTTGTCCATCCTCTCCGGCGCCGTCGTCGTCGCCGCGATCACGCTGGCGGTGGCGCTATGACCTCCGTGCCCTGGTTGACCGTCCTCTGGCTCGCGCCGGCCGTCGGCGCGATCGCCGTCGCCCTGCTGCCGGCCGGGCCCGCCCGCGCGCGTCTGGCGCAGCAGATCGGCCTCGCGGTGTCAGTGGCGGTGCTCGGCTGGTCCATCGCGATGGCCGTCACGTTCGATGCCCACACCGCGTCGCGCTTCGACCTCACCGAGTCGCACAGTTGGATCCCGGCGATCGGGGCGCGCTACGAACTCGGCCTCGATGGCATCGGGCTGGCCCTGGTGCTGCTGACCACGGCACTCCTGCCGCTGTTGCTGTTGGCCGGTTGGCGGCGCACCGGAGTGGACTCAGATGGTGACTCTGACGACGGCGGTGCCGACCCGGCCATCTACGTCGCACTGACGCTGGCCGTGCAGGCGATGGTGCTGCTGAGCTTTGTCGCCACCGACATCCTGCTCTTCTACATCGTGTTCGAGGCGATGCTCATCCCGATGTACTTCCTCATCGGCGGTTGGGGACAGCTCGACCCGGCGATGCGCGCCCGCGCAGCCCTGAAGTTCTTGCTGTACAACCTCTTCGGCGGTCTCATCATGCTCGCCGGCGTCATCGGCCTGTACGTGCTGACGGCACGCGCGAAAATCGGCGACGACAGTCATGGCAGTTTCGGATTGGTCGAGATCACCAAGGCGATCACCGACGGGAAGATCGACGTCAGCGGCGCCGCGGGCATCGCGATCTGCGGGGCGTTCCTCTTCGCGTTCGCCGTGAAGGCGCCGGTGTGGCCGCTGCACGCGTGGCTGCCCGACGCCGCCGTCGCGGGCACCCCGTCGACCGGTGTGTTGATGATGGCGGTGATGGACAAGGTCGGCACGTTCGCGATGCTGCGCTTCGTCGTCGAACTGTTCGGCGACACCGCCAAGGAGTTCGCGCCGTGGATGAGCGCACTGGCCGTCGTGTCCATTGTTTACGGCCTGGTCCTGGCGATCGCGCAGACCGACGTCATGCGGCTGATCGCCTACACGTCGATCTCCCACTTCGGGTTCATCGTGCTCGGCGTCTTCGCGCTGTCGCCGCAGTCGCAGGCCGGCGCGGCGCTGTACATGGTCAACCACGGCATCTCCACGGCCGCACTGTTCCTAGTGGCCGGGTTCCTCACCAGCCGTCGCGGCTCACGGCTCATCGCCGATTACGGCGGTGTCCAGAAGGTGGCACCGGTGCTGTCCGCGGTCTTCCTGATCTCGGGCCTGGCCACCATTTCGCTGCCCGGCCTGGCGCCGTTCGTCTCCGAATTCCTGGTGATGATCGGCAGCTTCGGGCGCTACCCCGCCGCCGCGGTCGTGGCGACGGTAGCGCTCGTCGGCTCGGCGATCTACATCCTGTGGACCTACCAGCGGATGATGGGCGGCCCCGCCGCCGACGAGGTCAAGGGCATCACCGACCTCGCCGGTCGGGAACGCCTCGTGCTGTTCCCGCTCCTCGCGGCTCTGCTGATCCTCGGCTTCTGGCCGCGCCCGGCGCTGGACGTGATCAACCCGGCGGTCGATCACACGCTCACCTCGGTGTCGGTCGAGGTGCCGCCCCATGCGCCGAGGCACTCGGGGCCGATGCATGAGGCTCCCGCACACGAACCACCGCACGTCGAGCAGGGAGGGCACCGGTGACCACTGTCAACCTGGCCGCGACGATGGTCGCGCCGAGCATCGACTACCGGGCACTGTCGCCGATGCTCATCGTGTTGGGCGCCGCGGTGGTAGCCGTCCTCGTCGAAGCGTTTGTGCCCCAGCGCTGGAGGTCACGCACCCAGCTGGTGTTGGCGTTGATCGGACTCGTCGGGGCATTGGTCGCCGTGGTCGCACTCGCCGTCGGCGGGAACGACCGGACGACGATGAGCGGTGCCGTCGTCCTCGACGGCCCGACGCTGTTCTCCCAGGGCGTGATCGTCGTCGTCGCGCTGCTCACCGTCCTCATCTGCAGTGAGCGCCGCCTCGACAACGTGTGGGCACCGGTCGCCCTCGCGTCGTCGGTTCCCACGTCACCTGTCGGCGGTGACGCCGACCTCGTCGCCGACCCCTTCACCCCGGCGGCCTCCACCGTCCCCGGTTCCGACGCCGAGCTGGTCGCCGGGCGCGCCGGCTCGTTGACCACCGAGGTGTTCCCGCTGACCCTCTTCGCAACGGGCGGCATGATGCTGTTCGGCGCGTCGGGTGACCTGCTGACTATGTTCATCGCACTCGAGGTCTTCTCGCTGCCGCTCTACATCCTGTGTGGACTGGCCCGACGTCGGCGCCTGTTGTCGCAGGAGGCGGCGCTGAAGTACTTCTTGCTCGGCGCGTTCGCGTCGGCGTTCTTCCTCTTCGGCGCTTCGTTCATCTACGGGGCCACGGGCACGCTGTCGCTCGCCGAGGCGGGCGAGTCGTTGGCCGCTGCCGGCGACACGACGCTAGGCGTCATCGGCCTGGCGCTGCTGGCCGTCGGGTTGCTGTTCAAGATCGGTGCCGTTCCGTTCGGCAGCTGGGTGCCCGATGTCTATCAGGGCGCGCCGACGCCGGTCACCGCATTCATGGCGTCGGCGACGAAGGTGGCGGCATTCGTCGCCCTGGCGCGTGTGTTCTACGTAACGTTCGACTCGCTCGCCGACTACTGGCGACCCGCGCTGTGGGTGGTGGCCATCGCGACGATGGTGATCGCCACTCTCATGGCCGTCAGCCAGGACGACATCAAGCGCATGTTCGCCTACTCGTCGATGGTGCACGCCGGGTTCCTTTTACTCGGCGTCATCGCGCTGAGTGAAGCGGGGTTGGCCGCTGTCCTGTTCTACCTCGCAACGTATGCGTTCTCCGCGTTCGGCGGATTCGCACTGCTGTCGGTGGTCCGTGACGGCGTCGGGCGCGAGGCGACCGGTTTCGAGTCGTGGGCCGGCCTGGGGCGGCGTCGACCGCTGGTCGGCGCGTTGTTCGCCCTGTTCCTATTGGCGTTCGCGGGCATCCCGCTGACGACCGGCTTCGTAGCCAAGTTCGTCGTATTCGCCGCGGCGGGCTCGTCGGGCGCGTGGGGGCTGGTGATCGTCGGTGTGCTGGCCAGTGCGGTGGCCGCCTACTTCTACCTGCGGGTGATCGTCGCGATGTTCTTCACCGACGCCGACGACGACACCCCCGCCGTCGAGGTCCGCCAGCCGAGTCTGGCCACGACGCTCCCGATCGCCGTATGCGCCATCGTGACCCTCGGCTTCGGCATCGCCCCGCAGTGGCTGCTGCACCTCGCCGAGTCCGCGACGCCCTTCCTCCGCTGACCGGCAATCACCGAAACCGTCAGATGGCTCGGCCTCAGAGGGAATCCCTCCCTCGGAAGCCGAGCCACCTGCGGATCTCAGTGCCCTAGGAAAGGCCGCAGAGACTCCCCCTACAGGCATTATCGGGCCTGCCGTCAC
>CAZVVS010000028.1:0-22414 GCA_964630585.1 uncultured Gordonia sp. | reverse complement strand
AGCAGCGGCACGGTGTCGGCGACTGCCCCGACGAGAGGGAGGTCGACGTGGCTGCGCCGGCCGATCTGGCTGCCGCGGACGTCGAGCTGGATCACCTTGGCCTTGGTCGGCAGGAACTGGTTGTAGGGGAAGTCGGTGCCGAGCATGAGGAGGGTGTCGCACGCCGCCATCGCGTGATAGCCGGACTCGAAACCGACGAGGCCGGTCATGCCGACGTCACACGGGTTGTCGTACTCCAGGTACTCCTTGCCGCGGTAGGCGTGGACCATCGGGGCTTGGAGCTTCTGCGCCAGCTCGACCACCGCGTCATGGGCGCCGGCGCATCCGGCGCCGGCGAAGATCGTGACCTTCTTCGACTCGTTGAGCATTGCCGCAGCGAGGTGGACCTCCTCGTCGGAGGGGCGGATCACCGGGCTCGTCGCGCGGATCCGCGGCGGGCGTGCCGGGCGGTCTACCTTGGCGTCGAACAGTTCGCCGGGGATCACGAGGACGGCGACGCCGCGCTCTTCGACCGCGGTGCGGACCGCGATGTTCAGGATCCGCGCGAATTGCGTTGGCGTATGCGCGAGTTCGCAGTAGACCGAGCACTCGTCGAACAGCCGCTCCGGATGGGTTTCCTGGAAGTAGGTGGTGCCGATCTGTTCGACGGGGATGTGCGATGCGATTGCCAGGACCGGCACCCGGGAGCGCTGGGCGTCGTAGAGCCCGTTGATGAAGTGCATGTTGCCCGGGCCGCAGCTACCTGCGACGACGGCGAGTTCCCCGGTGATGGCGGCTTCCGCGCCGGCCGCAAACGCTGCGGCCTCCTCGTGGCGGACGTGCATCCAGGCCATGTGCTTCGTCCGGCGCAGGGCGTCGGTGAACCCATTGAGCGAATCGCCCGGTATGCCCCAAATGCGCTGCACCCCCGATCCGCGGACTGTCTCGAGGATGAGATCGGCGACTGTGTAGCTCATTGGCTCTGTCCCTGCTCGGCGGTGGTGGGCTGGAACCTACCAGCGCTGAGCGGGGTGCATCCGCAGATCGCGGGCATCGTTCACAGCGCCGCGCTGGTGGCAACAGCTATTCAGCATTACCGCCGACGTTGGTGACCACATAGTGGTAGCCAGCGTCGGCGCTAGCACCTGGGGCCTAGCATTTGATCGGTCTTACGACTTCCTGACCCAAATGCCGTCCTCGCCGGAGCAAACCAGGTTCCCGTCGGGTGAGTCATGCTCATAGCCGGGATAGCAGGGCCCGTCCTCGCGGGGCACCGACAATCAGCCATTCAGCAAAACGGTGAGAACGCGGAGGTTGGTGACCACTATGTGGTCACCAACCTCCGCAGTAACCGCCTGGGGTCTAGCGGGTCAGCTCGATGAGCTTGTCGACGGTGTTGAGGTTGCGGGCGGTGCCCGGCACACCGAGCGCCCGACCGATCGACGCATCCTTCATCTGTGGGCGTCCGGCACCACCGGCGTAGCGGATGTGCATCTCGGAGCCGATGATGTCCCAACAGTCGTCGCCGGTTTCGTACCCCCGTGCTTTGGTTATCGCCTCCGCAGTCGGTGGTCCGGTCAGGAACGTGACGTAGGAGTACTTGGGGACGATCACCTCGAACGGGTGCGCGGCTCGTGCGGCGACCAAGTCCTCGTGGCTGCGAGAGATCACCTCGCGGAAGAAGCCGAACTGTTCGGCCACCGCTGCCTCGAGAGCGCGGTCGAACTCGGCGGGGTCACCGGGCGGTTCACAGATGAGGTTGCCCGACGCGATGTAGGTCGAGACGTCGGTGGCGCCGAGCGACGTGGCGAGCACACGCAGATCGGCCATCGGCAGCTTCGCGCCGCCGACGTTGACGGCCCGCAGAAGGTGGATCCGTCCACTCATGGACACCAGCGTAGATGCCGTCGCGCTGCGCGATCGAGATCCGATCGAGACAGGCTCCTCACGGGTTGATACAGCCACCAGGCGACTTCGGCGTTGGAGCTACAGGTCCACCTGGTCGAGGTTCCAGTCGATCGACCCGAGACGGGGCATCTCCCGACCGTCGTCGACGCCGATCTCCTTCTTGATTCCGGCCTCCAGCTTCGTGTTCGACGCCATCACCAACGCGTCGTTGGACCCTTTGGTAGCGGCGAGATTGGTCATCTCACCCGGGTCGGTTTGTAGGTCGTAGAGCTCTACGTCGTTGTACCGGTAGAGGTCGTCGATTGTCTTCGGCGAGTTGCGCTGGGTCGGGGCGAAGTAACGCGTGAACTTGTACCGGCCGTCGAACGTGGAGCGCAGGCTTCCCCGCTTGGACAGGTCGGGCTTGTACCCGTTCGCACCGACGACCGTCGCAGGATCCTTGCCCGCCGCCTTCGCCTCGGCGATCACACGGATCGCCTCGGCGTCATTGGTGGCGATGCCGCTGTAGGTGTAGAGAATCGAGTCCCGAACGCTGTGCAATCCGGCCTTCCCGGGCTGTTGCATTGCCCCCGAGAAGTCGTGCCCGGGAAGCTCGCGGCCGGCGAACTCAGCCGCCTCAGTCGGCGAGACCCCGGCCATCGAGAGGATGGACGGCACCAGGTCGATATGGCTCGTCAACGCGGAGAAGTCTTGTCCTCCCGAGACGTCCGGGTGGCGGACGTGCATGGGTAGGTGCATGCACTCCTCATAGGCGAATGGCCCCTTGCCGCGGAGTCCGTGGGCGCCACCCATCTCGCCATGATCCGAGGTGAACACGATGATCGTGTTCTCAGTCAGTCCGAGGTTGTCCAATTCGGTCTGGATCGTCTCGAGCTGCACGTCGACGCTGCGGATGCTGTTGAGATAGAAGTCGGAGAATCGCTGCCACCGCTCTTCCTCGGGCGGGATGCGTCCGAGGGTGTAGCCCCAGGCGCGGTCGAACTCCCCGTGGGCTTTCGGACGTCCCGGTTCGTCGAACGGCTGGGTCAGGTTGGCGGGCAATGCGGAACCCCAGGTCGTGTCGTAGAAGGAGTTCTCGGGTGCCGGGGCCGCCTTCAGCAGGAGCTTGCCCGTGTCCTGGACATGCGTGCCCGGCGCGTCGGTGTTGAAGTACATGATGTCGTGGGGGTTCACCAGCGAGACGAACAGCGCCCAGGGCTTCTTCTCGTCGGCGAGCGGCCTGCCCCGGTTGCGCAACCAGGAGACGGCGGTACCGCCGATGACATTGTCGTAGCGGTACCCGCCCAGCGTGTGCCCGACGATGTCGCCCGGCCATACGAAGTCGGAGAATCCGTAGGCATCCATCTCCTTGGTGAACAGGCGCTCGGGCTCTTCGACGTCGAAGGCCGCATCGAGGTGCCACTTGCCCTTGTATGCGGTGTAATAGCCGCCCTTGCGGAGCATATGGCCGACCGTGGGGATGTCGTGACTCATCGGTGCGACGTAGGACATGTCGACGTTGTCGAACATCTTGGTGTCGGGGGTCTGGAGCCCGGTCAACATGACCGAGCGCGAACTCGTGCACATGACTGCGGGGCCGTAGTGCTTGTGGAAGCTGACCCCGTCGGTCTGCAGGCGGTCCCGCCCGGGCAGGGACATCCCCTTCGGCCACTTGTCGAAGTAGCGCTCTTGGTCGGTGAAGACGAACACGATGTTGTGTTTGTCCGAGGACGGAGGCATCGAGTGGGGGCGGACCCCGGGCTGTGCCGCCGTGTCACGCTTCCTCTCTGTCTTCGTGTCCGTGCTGCACGCGGCCAGGGCGGCGCCGCCGGCGATCGCGCCGGACGCGGCGAGGAAGCTTCGTCGGGTCACATTTCTCATCGGGCACCTCACGTCGTATCGAATTCGGGCTGTAGTGAATTATACATAGACTGTAGTGAGGAATACAGAGACTCGTGAACCGCGGCGCTCTGTGGCCGGTAGGCTGCAACGATGCCCAGTGCCCATCAGGCCGGACACCGACAGCGAGGCCGCCGCTCAGACGTGCAGAGCGCCCGTGAGCGGATCCTCGACGCGGCCACCGACGTCGCGACCGAGTTCGGCTACGAAGGCACCACCATCGCCCGGGTCAGCAAGAAGGCGGGCGTATCGGCGACCTCGATCTACTGGCAGTTCGCCGACAAGGACGAGATGATCGCCGCAGTGATCCAGCGAAGCTACGAACGCTGGGCGGCGATTATCGATCTCCCGGAATCGCGAGCCCGAGAGCGCGCGCTGGAGATCGGCCGCCACGTCGCCAGCGCGCTGACCCGCAGCCCGGAGTTCCTCCGGTTCGGCCTGAAACTGATGCTGTTGGGGAAGGAGCAGCGACCCGCCGGCCACGAGATCTACTTGAACACGCGCGAAGTCGAATTCGAACGGTTCGCGGCTTTGATTCGCGATGCGGACCCGTCGCTGAGCGAGCGCGGGGTGAAGCTGGTCGCCACCTATGCGATCGCCGGTGCCGACGGTTTGTTCCTCGCCCGCGAGATCGGTGGCGACGACGTCGACTTCGTGGCGCTGTTCGAGCTCCACGCGCGCCTTGTTTTCGGGGCGGCGATCGAGATCATTGCCGCCGACGAGCGAGGAAGCTCAGAGGTGTGACTCCACAAACGCGATGATCTCGCCCTCGACCAGCGCGCGGGTGGACGGCTCGTTGTGGATCTCGTGGCGTACGCCCGGGTACACGACGGTGCGCACATCGCGGCTGCCGTGTGACCAGAGGGAGTTGGCGACGTGGAAGGCGCCCTCGCCGTAGTTGGCGACGGGGTCCTGTTCCCCGGCGACGATCAGCACCGGCAGTGCGGTGTCGATGCCGTCGGCCCATCCGTCGTTGGCCGCGTCGTAGAGCACCACGAAATCGTTGATGAATCGGTTGCTCATCGGCGTCGCCAGTCCGTTGAGCGGGTCGGCTCCGTGATCGGCGAGCACGCCGGGGCCGGCGGCCACCCATTCCATGCCGGTCTGGGCGTCGGGGAAGCGCTCGACCATGCCGGCGAACATGGCCATCATGAACTCCGCGCCCGGCTCGGTGCCGCTCTTGGCGGCGGCCTGCGCGAGTGCCTCGCGGTCCAGCGCATCGATTCCGCCGATCTGCGCGGCAATGCCGCACAGGATGAGTCCGGACAGGTCAGCGCCGTACTTGGTGGCGTAGCCGCGTGCGATCATCGACCCCCAGCTGTGACCGAAGAAGAAGTACGGCAGGCCTGGATACGCCTGCACGACGCGGTCGTGCAGCGTCTTCTCATCGTCGACGACGGCTGCTGCGCCGTTCTCCCCGGTATCGGCCCACACCCCGGACTCGACGGCGGTCGCGCCGTGCCCGGCATGGTCGTCGGCGGCGATGACGAATCCGGCGTCGAGCAGCGCCGAGATCAGGTGCAGATAGCGACGCGAATGCTCACCGAGCCCGTGGGCGACCTGGACGATCGCGCGCGGTGTCGTGGCCGGGGCGTAGATCCAGCCGTGGATCTGGTCGCGGCCGTTGGTGGAGGGGAATCGGATCTCGTGCAGTGCCATGGACCCGACTGTAGGACCGGCGGGTTCAGAAGGTGACGGGATCGCGCAGCAGAGGACCGGTCATGCAATGCCCACCGCCGCGCCCGCGCCCCAATTCGGCACCGGCGATCGTGTGCACCGTGATCCCGGCTTCGGTCAGCAGGTCGTTGGTCACGGTGTTGCGGTCATAGGCGAACACCTCGCCGGGTCGCAGCGCGACGACGTTGTTGGCGCTGTCCCACTGCTGGCGCTCGGTGGAGTACGAGTCGCCGCCGGTGTCGACGACGCGCAGGCAGTCCAATCCGAGGACGCGCGGGATGACGTCGAGCAGCGGGTCGGTCTCCGCGGTCACGTGCAGCCCGCCCGGCCCCGTCCCGCCCGGTCGCAGGGTGAACGGGCGGATGTCGTCGACGATCGAGCGGTAGACGGTGACCACGTCGCGGTCGGCGAAGGTGAGGATGGTGTCCAGGTGCATCGCCGCCCGCAGTCGCGGCATCCCCGCGACGATGACGGCTTCCGCCGCACCCGCCTCGAACAGCGCCGCGGACAGCTGCGTGATCGCCTGCTGCGACGTCCGCTCGCTCATGCCGATGAGGACCACACCGCCCCCGACGGCCAGCACGTCGCCGCCTTCGACAGTCGCCGGGCCCCAGTCCTGCTCGGGGTCGCCCCACACGATCTGCGAGGCGGCCGGGACGAACGCCGGATGGAAGCGGTACACCGCTGCCATGACCAGCGTTTCGCCGTGGCGCGCCGGCCAGAAGAGCGGGTTGAGGGACAGTGCATCGTTGACCCAGGTGGTGGTGTCGCGGGTGTAGAGCATGTTCGGCAGCGGCGCCATGATGTACGACGACGGGCGCAGCCGGTCGATCGCCAGCGACACGACCGACTCCGGCAGGTCGTGGACGGCCAGCCCGCCGATGAGGTACCGCGCGAGCGCCCGGTCGTCGAGCGAATCGAGGAATGTGCGCGCCTCGTCCAGCAGCAGCAGGCCGACCTCATTGGCCGTCACCTTGCGATCGAGGATCCAGTCCCGTGCACCCGGCACGGTGAGCGTTTCCGCGAGCACCCGGTGCAGCTCGAACACCTCCACGCCCTCGGATTCCAATTGTGCGACGAAGGCGCGGTGGTCCTCGACGGCACGGTCGACCCACAGCACGTCGTCGAAGAGCAGGTCATCGCTGTTGCTCGGCGTCAGTCGGTGGTGGGCGAGGCCGGGCTCGCAGACCAGGACGCGGCGCAGCTGCCCGACTTCGGAGTAGACGCCGAAACCCGGGGTGGTGTCATCGGCGGTTGAATCGGCAGGGGACATGATGGCTCCCTCGTCGTCAGGAGGCGATCATCACGACGTCGTCGGCGGCTGAACGCGGTGCGGGCGCGGCCACCGGGTCGGTCCGGGGGTCGAGATGAATGCCCGCAATCATGCAGCGTATCGACCCTCCGGCCAGTTCGATGGGTGAAACATCGAGCGCCAGCAGATCACACGACGATTCGACGACCTCAACCTGGTCGGGGGTCAGCGCGGCGGCAGCCGTCGTCGAGAGCGCCAACACCCGCCGAGACGACGAGCCGCGCAGTTCTATCGCGTTGCCGGCAAACGCCCGGACCTGCGCCTGGGTCAGCGCGACGACGGTCTTTCCCGACTCGCACAGCCGTCCGGCAACCTCGCCGCGGTGCTTCTCGTCGTCGATCGCGTCCAGGCAGACGAGGGCGAAGTCGGTGGCCACGCACATCATCACGTTGGTGTGGTAGACCGGCGTGCCGTTCTCGTCGTGGGCGTCGAACATCATCGGCTCGTACCCGAAGCTTGCGCAGAACCGGTGCAGCAGCCTGGGGTCGGCCCGTCGCGACCGGGCCGTGTAGGCGATCCGGGACTCGTGGTCGAGCACCATCGCGCCGGTGCCCTCCAGGTGGATCCCGTCGAGCTCGAGCCCGGAGTAGTCGGTGACCTCCTCGACGCGGTAGGCGTGCTTGAGGAACTCGATGACGTCGGGGCGGCGCTCGCCACGACGGTTCTGCGCATACATCGGGTACAACGCGATGCGCCCGTCGCTGTGGGTGGAGAACCAGTTGTTGGGGAACACGCTGTCGGGGTGCTCGGCGGTCTCGTCGTCGAAGAGGTGCACCGCGACACCGGCCTCGGTCAGGCGCCGAGCCGCGGCCGTCGACGCGTGGTAGGCGGCTGCTGAGACGTCGCGGCGCAGGCCCAGGCCGGTGGTCTGGAATGCGTTGTCGACGGCAGTCGCCGGGTTGGGCCGGAAGTGGTGCGGGCGGATGAGCACGACGGCGCTGGGCGCCTGGGTTGCGCCGGTCATGGCGATTAGCCGACCCGGGTGGTCGTCGACGCGCCCGCGGCGACGAGGGCGAACAGGTCCTTAGGATCGTCGGGGTCGGCGATCAGGTCGACCTCGAGCGCCTGCCCGGGACGCAGGCTGCGGTTGAGGTAGCACAGCGCCGAGAAGTCCTCGATCGCGAATCCGACGGAGTCGAAGACGGTGATCTGCTCGGCAGACGTCCGGCCGTCGGCGTCGCCGCGCAGCACCCGCCACAGCTCGGTGACGGGGTGGTCGGGAGGCAGCTGCTGGATCTCCCCTTCGACGCGGGTCTGCTCGGGAAACTCGACGAAGACGTCGGCGCGCGTCAAGATCGCGACGTCGAGCTCGGTCTTACCGGGACAGTCGCCGCCGATCGCGTTGAGGTGCATGCCGGGACGGACCATGGCATCGGTGAGGACCGTCGCGTTGGTCTTGTCGGCGGTGCAGGTGGTGACGATGTCGGCGCCGGCACACGCGTCGGCGGCGTTGGCCGCACGGTGCAGGGTGAAGCCCAGCGGTGCGATGTTGCGCTCGATGGTGTCCATCGCCGCAGGGTCGATGTCCCAGATGCGCAGGGTGTGGATGCCCAGGACTGCGCGGAAGGCCAGTGCTTGGAATTCGGCCTGGCTGCCGGTGCCGATGAGCGCCATCGTCGTCGAATCGGGTCGGGCCAGTGCGCGTGCGGCCATTGCCGACGTGGCGGCGGTGCGCAACGCGGTGAGGATCGTCATCTCACTCCACAGGACGGGGTAGCCGGTGTCGACGTCGGCGAGGACGCCGAACGCGGTGACGGTCTGCAGGCCGCGCGCGGGGTTGCCGGGATGCCCATTGACGAACTTGAAGCCGTAGGTGCGGCCGTCGCTGGCGGGCATCAATTCGATGACTCCGGTCGGGGAGTGGCTGGCGATCCGCGCGCACTTGTCGAACTCGGGCCACCGGCGGAAGTCGTCCTCGATGGCGTCGGCGAGGCCTGCGACGATGGGCTCGATGCCGGTCTCGCAGACCCATCTGCGCATGGTGGGGACGTCGACGAAGCGCACCATCGGATCTCCTTGCATCATTGGTCTGTGCACTCCACGCTAGGTTCGAGGCGAGTACACAAACAAGAAGCAGCAAGTACACATTTAGGCTGTGGACTGAGCAATCTGCTTATGCAGAGCATACGATTTAGGCATGATTCCCGCTCTCGATGACCTCGACCGTCAGCTCATCTCCCTGCTGCGCGCCAATGGTCGGGAGTCGGTGGTGAACCTGGCCAAGCGTCTCGGCGTGACCCGCGCGACCGTCAACGCCCGGCTGGACCGCCTGGTCGAGAACGGCGTCATCGTCGGCTTCTCTGTGCGCGTGCGCGATCCCGCCGATGCGTCGGTGGTGCGCGCGATCATGCTCATCGCCGTCGAGGGTCGCAGCACACCCGAGGTCATCCGGAACCTGCGCGGTGTGCCCGAGATCGCGGCGCTGCACACGACCAACGGCGAGTGGGACCTGATCGCCGAGATGAATTGTGAGAGCCTCGCCGCCTTCGACCACGCTCTCGGCGTGATCCGCGGGATCGGCGGTATCCACCACAGCGAGACGTCCATCCTGCTCAGTTCGGCAACTGCTTGACGGCATCCGCGCCCGAGGCGCATACTCCTAACCATGTTAGGAACCCCTACTAGCAATAGGGTTACCGAACGTCGTGAGGCGGTACGGCGCGAGATTCTCGACGCCGCTTGGGCCGTCGCCCACGAGAAGGGCATCGCCGCCCTGACGCTCAAGGACGTCGCCGACCGGGTCGGTATGCGTCCGCCGTCGCTGTACTCGCATTTCGAGTCGAAGAACGCCATCTACGATGCGATGTTCGGGCAGGCCTGGCAGGGGTGTCTGGACGCGATGCGCGCCGCCGCGGAGGCCGGGCTTCCCGACGATCCGCGCGGGGTCATGAGGGTGATGGGTCGCGCCTACTTCGACTACGCCGTCGCCGACCAGTCCCGCAACCAGCTGATGAACGCCCACATCAGCGCGGACTTCCAACCCAGCCCGCAGGCCTACGCACCATCGCAGGCCGTTTGGGAGCTGTCTCGGGCCAACTTCGCGCGCTTCGGTCTGGCCGAGGAGGCCGACCTGGACCTGTTCTCGGCAGTGGTGGGCGGCCTCGTCGACGCGCAGCTCGCCAACGACCCCGGCGGCGACCGCTATGTGAAGCAGTTCGACCGAGCGATCGACATGCTCGCCGATCACTTCGGGTTCGCAGAAGGAGAAGACAATGTCCACGAAAGTTGACGAGCGCAAAGCGCTCTACGACACCCGACTCGACCGTGACACCGCCATGACGCTGGCGGCGCAGGAGTACGCGCTCTTCGCTGCCACACTGGCCGACCTCACCGACGAGGAGTGGCAGACGCCCACGGGTTGTCCCGGTTGGACCGTCCGCGACATCGCCGGACACACACTCGGGATGGCCGAGTTCGCTGCGTCGCTACCCGTGATGGCGCGGCAGCTGGTGCGTTCCGAGCTTGCCGCGAAGAAGTCCGGCAAGCTGTCGATCGACGAGCTCACCGACCTGCAAGTGCGCAAGCATGCCCACCTGGGTACCGCGGACCTGGTGGCGGCGCTAGAACGCACCGGTCCCAAGGCGGCCGCGGCCCGTCGGCGCCGCCCGGCACTGCTGCGGTCGATTGCGGTCGACGAGGAGTCGCCGGACGGCACTCCCGAGCGCTGGAAGATCGGCTTCCTGTTCGACACGATCCTGACCCGCGACCCGTGGATGCACCGCAGTGACATCGCCGATGCGTTGGGCCGACCCATGGAAGTGAGCCCGAAGCACGACGGCGTCCTCGTCGCCGATGTGGTCGCCGAGTGGGCCGGGCGACACGGCCAGTCCTATGACCTGACCCTCACCGGGCCGGCGGGCGGGCACTGGTCGTCGGGTGCCGACGGTGAGGTGATCAGCATGGACGCCGAACAGTTCTGCCGGATCGTTTCGGGACGCGGCGAGGGCAGCGGCCTGATGACGACGTGGGTCCCCTTCTAGGCAGTGCTCCTAGGCCAGGCCGACAATCCCGGACACCCTTGTACCCAAGTCGGCGACGAGGCGCTTGTCGCCGCCGGCGAGAGGGACGGCAAAGATGCGGCCGGCCAGATCGGAGGCGTAGGCGACGCCGGCATCGGCGTCGACGGCCAACCCGACCGCCTCCCCGAACCCGTCGGCCAGAATCTGCGGTGACGCACCGCGCCGTCCTGGCGCGGGTAGGTCCGCGCGGTTGAGGGTGTTGCCGCTCGGTGGTGCCCCGCGATCGGTCCAGTAGAGGACGCCATCGACGATTTCGAGGTCGATCGGTTCGGGCAACCCGTTCCACAGCACTTCGATGTCGGTTCGCGACGCGGGGCTTTGTGCGTCGTCGACGAGGATCGGTGCGCGCAGGATCTTGCCCTCCCCGCCCTTCGACGGTCCCTTCTGGGTCCAGTAGAGGTAGTCGCCGTCGACCGCGACGCCGACGCACTGGTTTCCGATGCCCGCAGGGTTCACGACGAGGTCCTGGCGGTCGCGTCCGTCGATGCGGACACGGCTGACCCGGTGCCCTTCGCGGTCGCCCCAGTAGAGCCAGCCGTCGGCCAAAGTCAGTTGCTTGCCGGTGGTCACCCCACCTGGCTCGACCAGGTCGCGTCGGCCGGTGCCGTCGACGTTGATGGCATGAACGCCGCCGTTGGCCTGCGAGAAGTCCAACGACGCCTCGCCGCGCAGAGATCGATCGCGGATGGGCTTGCCCATCGTCGTCCAATAGACGACGCCATCGGCGGTCTGCACGCCGTCGGGGCTGGGGCCGGTGTCGTCGTAGAGCGCGGCATACTCGCCCGACTCGACGTCGACGGTGAAGATCGTGTCGACGGCGATCCCCAGGGCAAGAAGCGTCATGAACATGTCAACAGGTCTACCCGAGTGCGAGCGCGATGTGCCTCAGACGGCGCCGGCGTCAGGCGGGCAGCACCATGACGGGAACCGGCGCGTACCGCACGATCTTCGTCGCATTCGTGCCCAGGAACACTCGGGTCAGTACATCGGTCTTGTGGGAGCCAAGGACGAGCAGGTCACTCGCAGCCCAAGGGACGGAGTCCAACGCCGCGCGCCATCCGTGGCCCAGGCCGACAACGGTCGCCACGTCGTCGCCGATGACGCCGGCCGATCGCAATTCGGTGAAGAACTCTTCGCTCTGCGCCACGGCAGCTGCGGCGATCTCGTCCTCGGCGCCGGGGCCGACGACGGTTGGGAACATGGTGTCGAGCCGGACGGCGAAGGTCACGAGCCGTAGGCCGACGCCGGCCCCGGCCGCGATGGACTTCGACGTCGCGATCACGGCCGCGTCGCCGTCGAGCCCGGCGACGGCACAGCTGACACCGGTGAATCCTCCGACCGGCCGCGCGTAGCCGCGCGGTGCGATGCCCACCGGCACCGTCGACGAGTGCAGCAGCCAACTCCCCGTCGAACCGAGTTCGACGCTGCCGCGGCGTGCATCCTCTGACGAACCGACGACGATTCCCGTCGCGCCGGTCTCCAGGGCGACGGACAGCAGAGCCGTCCCCGGCGACCGGTGGTCGACCTTGCGGAAAGACGCGTCGGCGGCGCTGCCCATCTCGGCGAGTTCAGCCTTGGCGCGGGCGAGCGCGGCGTCACCCTGCTGCGCGGCCCACGCCGCGAACTCGGCGTCGGCCTGTCGGGCCAGCGACGGCGAACTCCACCGCGGCGGGATGACCGAGATGACGAGAAGGTCCTCGTCGCGCGCTTCGGCGAGAGCAGAGGCCAACTCGAGCGCGCCCGAGGACCGGTTGCCCGGGCCGTAGCCGACGACCACGGTCATCGGTCTGTCTCCCGGTCCGGTTCCTCCGATTTCTTGGCCTTGCCGCCCAGGGGTGGATCTCCGGCCAACGCGCCGGCCCCGGCGACCAGGTCACCGAGCGCGCGGGCGTTCAGGTGTGAATGGTGTCGGCTCCACAGGAAGTAGAACGCCAGCACGACCGCCAACCAGCCGAGGAACCACGCGTACGTCGTCCACTGCAGACCGGTCAGGATGTAGATGCACGCGGCGATCGACAGGATCGGGGTGACCGGGTAGCCGGGCACCTTGAATCCGCGCTCGAGGTTCGGCTCGCGGACGCGCAGCACGATGACGGCCAGCGCGACGACGATGAACGCGACGAGGGTGCCGATCGACACCAGGTCCCACAGGCTCGACAGCGGGATGAAACCGGCGAGGAGCGCCACAATCGTCGCGACGACGATCGTGTTGAAGACGGGGGTGTGGGTGCGCCGGTTGACCTCGCCGAACTTCGCCGGGAGCAGACCGTCGCGCCCGATGGCGAACAGGATGCGCGTCTGGCCGTAGAGAACGACCAGAGTCACGGAGAAGATCGAGATGACTGCCCCGGCGGCGAGGATGACCGACGGCCAGGTCTGGCCGGTGATGTTCTCCAGGATGACGGCGAGCCCGGCCTCGCTCTGGTCGGGGTCCTCGAACTGTTCCCACGGTTGCGTGCCGAGTGCCGACACGGCGACGAACAGATAGATCGAGATGACTGCCACCAGGGCGATCATGATCGCCTTGGGCAGTGTCTTCTGGGGGTCTTTCACCTCGTCGCCCGCGGTGGACACGGCGTCGAGGCCGATGAAGGTGAAGAAGATGGTGCCTGCCGCGGCCGTGACGCCGGCCGCGCCCATCGGCGCGAAGTCGGCGAAATTGTCGGCGTTGAAGGCGGTGAAAGAGATCGCGCCGAACAGGATCAGGACGCCGATCTTGATGCAGACCATGATCGCGTTCACCGTCGCCGATTCGCTGGTGCCACGGATCAGGAGGATGGCGCACAGCGTCACGAGGATCACCGCGGGCAGATTGATGATGCCGCCCTCGAACGGTCCGGAGGTGATGACATCGGGTATCTGCCAGCCGGTCAGGTCCTTGATCAGCTTGCTCAGATAGTCCGACCAGCCGACCGACACCGCTGCGCACGAGACGCCATACTCCAGGAGCAGACACGCCGCGACGCCGATGGCGATGATCTCGCCGAGGGAGGCGTAGGCGTAAGAGTACGTCGATCCCGACGCCGGTACGGCCGAGGCCATTTCCGCATAGCAGATCGCCGAGAGCCCGGCGGCGACACCGGCGAGGATGAACGACAGGATGACCGCGGGCCCGGCGAGCGGTACCGCCTCGTGCATGACGAAGAAGACGCCGGTGCCGACGGTGGCGCCGACGCCGAAGAGCGCGAGTTGGAAGGTTCCGATGTTGCGTTCGAGGCCGCCCGTCGACTCCCCGGGGGGCTCGATGGTCTTGCGTCGGAGCAGGTCGGTTGTGAATGCCATGGCCTTGTCCTCCGTTGTCTTGCTCGGCGGGGCCGGTCAAGCCTGTGGGTTCAGAGGCGTCGATGGCTCTACTGATGACTCTCTCAAAGTAGCCGCGACGTTGTGTTGTCGCAGCGTTCGCGATGTAGCGGCTGCCCACGATTTATGGCCGGACAAACGGGTCACGAGATTTCGGCGGATTCTTCTCCTGGGAATGG
Organism: uncultured Gordonia sp.; assembly: GCA_964630585.1. Classification (GTDB taxonomy): domain Bacteria; phylum Actinomycetota; class Actinomycetes; order Mycobacteriales; family Mycobacteriaceae; genus Gordonia. The sequence goes on along the minus strand of CAZVVS010000028.1, from coordinate 8,162 downwards.
AGTGTTAGGGCGACGAATGGCCGCTGGACAAGGTAGGAAACAGGTATGACGACAACGATTCTGAAGAATGCCCGCCTGATTGACGGCAACGGTGGCGATCCGGTGGCCGACGCGGTGGTGGTGATCACCGACGGGAAGATCGCGTATGCGGGTGCTTCTTCGGGTGCGCCGCAGGCCGATGACAAGGCCGTGACGATCGATGTCGGTGGGAACACGGTGTGCCCGGGGTTCTTCGATTGCCACACGCACTTGTCGCTGCCGGGTCCTCCCGGATCGCCGATCATGGAAGCGTTGGTGGCGCCGTCGTATCGGTTCTTCGAGTTGATCGGTCGGATGAAGGCCACCGTCGAGGCCGGTGTGACGACGGTGCGCGACCTGATGGGTGTTGACGTCGGTGTGCGCGACGCGGTGGCGCACGGCTTGGTGGAGGGGCCGCGGCTGTTGGTGGCGGACAAGATGCTGAGCCAGACCGGTGGGCACGCGGACTTCCACATTCCGGCGGGCGTGAGCGCGACCGAGATCATCGGCGGTGTGCTGGTGGACTCGGTGGACCAGGCGCGGCTGGAGGCGCGCAAGTTGCTGCGCGAGGGCGTGGACGTCATCAAGATTGCGTCGTCGGGTGGCGTGAGCTCCCCCAACGACCAGCCGACCTTTCTGGGCTTCCGCACCGAGATGGTGGCGGCCGTCGTCGAGGAGGGCCAGAACTACGGTGGTCGTCCGGTCGCGGCGCACGCGATCGGCTTGGCCGGAATCCAGGCGGCGGTGCAGGGCGGCGTGCACAGCGTCGAGCACGGGTACGCGCTGACCGATGAGTTGCGCACGGAGATGGTGCAGCGCGGCCAGTTCCTGGTGCCGACGTTGATCGAGACGCTGCATCCGGATACGGCTACGCCGCAGGCGGTGGCCAAGAGCGGCAAATGGCACGCGATGGCGCAGGAGTCGATCCAGGCGTCGGCGGAGGCGGGCATCAAGATCGCCGTCGGTACCGATGCTGGTTTGGTGCCGGCTCATGGCGCGACGCTGGGCGAGCTCGGGTGCTTGGTGAAGTTCGCGAAGATGACGCCGATGCAGGCGATCGTCGCGGGCACCAAGACCTCGGCGGAGCTGTGCGGCGTCGACGACAAGTTGGGCACGTTGGAGGTCGGCAAGCTGGGTGACGTGGTGGTGGTCAAGGGTGATCCGACCACCGATATCGACTCGCTGGCCGATCACGACAACATCCTGCTTGTCCTCAAGGAGGGCAAGGCGATGAGCAACCGCGGCCAGTACGCCGGGGTCTGATCGGCTGAGTCAGCAAGGACCGACGTCTGCGACCCGCCGGTCGCGCGACTTTCACCTACGTCGGTTCTGGAAATTGTGCCGGGTCCTCATCACCACGGCCACTTAGCTCATAGGGTGTAGAGGAACACCCCGAAGAGTTGACCCAAAGCGTTAGACGGAGGAAGCGAATGTGTACTGGTATCCGGGTTAAGTCCAAGACCGGCGACTATTTTTATGGCCGGACCATGGACCTGTCGATCCCGATGTTCGGCGACAACACGGGGCTTCCCGCCACGTTGAACAACCTGGTCGTCGCCGTCACGATCCCCGGCAACGTCCAGATCGCCAGCCAGGAAACGCCGTGGACGACCAAGTACGCCGTCGTCGGCATGGGCGTGACGGAAACGCCGGTGCTGTTCGACGGCATCAATGAGCAGGGTTTGGCCGGTGACACCCAGGTGCTCATGGAGTCGAAGTACGGTGCCGCCGCTGATATCGCGGCGCGCAAGCAGACCGCGCTATCGGCCGAGGAGTTCGTCACCTACATCCTGACCCAATACGCGACCGTCGCGGACATCCGCGCCGACTACGAAAAGTTCGCGCTGGTCGACGCGCCGTACAAGGCGCTGGGCCAATCGCTGTCGATGCCGCTGCACTATACCTTCGTGGATCCGACGGGCGACGGCATCGTGCTGGAGCCGGTCGACGACGGCGCGTTCAAGGCGTACGACTTTGTTGGCGTGACGACCAACAGCCCCGAGTACGGATGGCACCAGGTCAACGTGCGCAACTACATCCACCTGACCAACATCGATCCGAACGGCCCGCTGAAGCTGCCCACCGGATATGAACTGCAGCCGATCGAGGGAGGCACCGGATTCGGCATGTTCGGATTGCCGGGCGACTACACCTCCCCGTCGCGGTTCGTCCGCGCACTCAACCTGTCGTCGTACATGACGCCCTTCGACAGTGACGAGGGCATCGACCGGCTCTACGCCGCGTTCCGCACGGTCATTATCCCGCCGGGCCTGGAACATGCCGGCGACAACAACCCGTTGTCGGACTTCTCCCAGTACTGGGCAGGCTATGACGTCACCAACCGGACGATGTACGTCCAGTCGTCGCTCGGCCTGGGGATCACGTCGAAGAAGCTCGATCCGAGCGCGGTCACGGAGATCACCTACCAGAAAGTCGACCTGACGAACAGCCCGACGGTCCTGACCTAGATTGCGTTAACTCTGTCGATTGTTACTCCCTCGAGGTAACAATCGACAGAGTTAGCGCAGGTCAGGCGTTGATGGTTAGTCGGCAAGGATGGCGTCGCCGCCCTGGGGGACGAGGATGCCGTGCAGGACCTTGTCGTACAGGTGGGCCAGTTCGGAGCGTTCGCGGTCGGTCAGTGGGTAGTCGTCGGGATTGGCATAGACGTCGGCGAACTTGAGGATGCGGCAGTCGTGGGAACCGTCGCCGTTGTCGGCGTTGAGGATGTAGACGGGCAGCATCTGCAGGTTGGCCAGGTAGGTCCGCTCACCGTCGGGCGTGTCTTCTTGGACGATGTCGAAGCGGGTGGTGTAGGCCAGTTTCGAGTTGCGGCTCCCGGGGTGGTAGCAGACGAAGTCGCCGAAGGCGTAGACGATGAGACCGTCGGGGCGACCGGGGCGGGTGACGCGTTGCATGGGCTGGGCGACGTAGGGGTGGTTGCCCAGAATGGTGTCGATACCCAGGTCGATGAGGGTGTGGGCGGCTCGCATGACGTTGGGGTGGGGGTACATCTGTAGCTCCCAGCCCCAGTGACAGTAGGCGATGATGTAGTCGGCTCCCTTGGCCTTCGCGGCGGCGATGTGGTGCTTGACGAGGGTGTAGTCGGGGGCGGGGACGGCGTCGTTGAACCGGACCTCATTGACCATGTAGGGCTTGTCGGCCGGGGGTTGGTGGCCGTTGAGGTCCATGGTGAAGGTGAGTAGGGCGACTTTGATGCCGTTGTGCTCGACGACGACGACGTCGTCTTGTTCCTCGGCACTCGATGCGGTACCGGCGAAGCGGGCGCCGGAGCCCCGCAGCACCTCCAAGGTGGCTTCGACACCGTCGACGTCCCAGTCCAGGGAGTGGTTGGTGGCGGTGGAGAAGAAGTTGATCTTCCCCCGGTCGCGGAACCGGTCGAACATGGCCTGGGAGGTGTTCATCCGGGCGGCTGATCCGACCGGTTGGGTGCGTCCGGTCGGCTTGCTCGAGTCAATGGTGGATTCGAGGTTGGCGCTGACGATGTCGGCGGTGCAGTAGAAGTCGGCGATCCCGTCGAAGAGGTGCTCGGTGTTCTCCGGGACCAGCACGTCCACCGCCAACAGGTCACCACCGCAGGTGACGCTGACGCGTCGTTTCGCGGTTCCGTCCCCCTCGGGGAAGGCCAAATCCTGGCCGGCGAACATCTCCTCCAACCCCGACCCCGGCTGGGCGATCTCCAATTGGTTGAACCGGTAGTGATAGAGCCACTTCACCTGTTCGACCCCATCGGTGGCTACGTCGTACACGCCGTGCTCGGGCTGTGGGTAGTGGAAGTCGTCGTACATGATGTGGGCGAATAGCATGATCGCGAAGTCGACGAGGTGGTCCGCGTTGAGGTCTTTCAAGGCGGGTGCGCCCGGCTCTGATGTGAACAGACCCTCCGGCAGGAGTCGGGCGATCGCCGCGAAGGCGCCGGGGCGGGATGGCACTGGATCTTCCCGGGCGGGCAGAGGCAGCCGCCCGGTCGTCAGCAGAAGGCCTATTTGTGCGAGAGCCCGTCCGGGCCCGACGTCGGCGAGACGCCCGAAGATCTCCTGGAGGCACGCCTTCTCGTCGGGATCGAGAGTCTCGGGCATCACCAGCTCGCCGGTGTAGACGCGTCGAAAAGTATCGGTGACTTCGTCGGTGTGGAAGATCGAATGCTCGGTCATGATCGCGACCAGCTCGGCGATCTCTGACGGTCTGTGCTTGCCGGTCATTCCATCCCTCACATCGGCCGCTGTGGGCGCATCGCCCGCCGAAAGTGGCTGATCGGACCGCTATATGGCTGACTCTATTGGGGGCAGGCGGGGTTCTCGGGCCAGTGAGGGGAGCACGAATCCCGGATATTCATCAGCGCCGATATTGCTGAACTGAGGGTGAAATCCGTGCATCGGACAATGCGTCTCACTAATGAACAACGCTGGGCGGCCGAGGATGGGGCACTACGTATGTCCGCCGTTGTTCGGCTAGCGGGTTTGGAGGTAGATGAGCCCCGCATAGGTCGCTATGACGGGGACCAGGACGACCCATCCCGTGAGCAACATCGTGCGTACATCCCTCGAGCGGGCCATGCCCATCGGCCCGAGCATGTTCTGGGTCGGGAATGGGCCGTAGCTGTCCGCCTTCGACGCGAAGAACAGGATGGTGGCCCATGTCGAAGTGTTCAGCCCGACTCCCGCACCCAGTTGCCCGAACAGCTTCTCGACGAGTACCACCTGGACCGCGGCCGCGCCGGGGAGCCCGACCCAGCCGACGAGGGCGACGGTGACGGCGAACCCGAAGGGGGAGCTGTCCTCGATGTGGGGACGCAGAAGGTCGGCGACCGCCTCGAATGGGTGCAGGCTTTCGACGAGGATGATGCCCAGCGCCAGGATCCAGAACAGCAACCAGATCCCGGCGACGCTGGCGATTCCGCGGCCCATCGTCGACAACCATTCGCGCACCGGCAACCGGGCGCTGATCCCGGCGACGATCGCCAGGAGCGGAAGGGCGATCAACGGGAAGGTGATCCCGATGTTGGCCACCATGGATCCGATCACCAGGATCACGAGCACTGCGGCGAAGACAATGGTGGACCGGCGGGCCGACGGGGTGTCGGGTCCGACCGTCTCGGCGGCCTCCTCATCGGTGTAGAAGTCCGACGACGCGACACCGCGGCGTTGGACGACGGGAACCCAGAACATACCGACGGCGAGCGAGACCACGGCGAGCGGGAGGCTGATCATCAAATAATGCGGAAAGCCGATGTCGGCCGTCGTCATGACCGCGACGTTGCTGCCCGCAAACGGAGCGACTGCCAGCCCCGCGCAACCTCCGATGAAGAACATCACGGCCGTGGCGATGCGTGTGAACTGCAGCCGTGCGGCAACCGGGATCAGCAGTGGCGCGGCCACCGCGATCGCGCCGGCCAGCGTTCCCAGCGCGACGACCGCGATCGCGCACACCGCCATGATGCCTAGCGCGGTGACGCGCATCCCACGGTCGTGCACCAGGGTCAGTACCCCGGCGACGATCACCTGGGCGATTCCGGTTTCCCGCAGTATTGCGCCGAGCCCGCCGCCGAGAGCGATGACAAGACCGACGATCGTCAGGGGGTTGGTGACGGAGTCGGCCAGCACGGCCATGCTGGTCGACGCGGATGGGAGCGCGAGTAGGAGCGCGGTGGCGAAGGCGGCGAGGGTGGCCGGCAGGATCCGCATCCCGGCCAGGGCCAGGACCGCGTACATGCCGAGCGGCAGCAATGCCCACAGCGCGACTGGGTCGTGTCCGCCGTTGTCGGCGGCAGCTCGGACGGACGGTGAGACGATCAAGGCCGTCGCGGTACCTGCGATGACGAGGAACGCACGCAGAAGGTGGGCGGCCGTCACTGGAATCGGTGAGTCACAATGCGATCGGGCCAGCTGTTGCGCAGCGCCGCGTTGTGGATCTCGGGGCTCGCGACGAACGCCAGGATGGTCCGCAGGCGCATGGCCTGGTCGTTGAGGTCGATACCGGAGATCTCGGTGATGCGCTCCAACCGGGCCCGAAACGAGTTCGGGTGGATGCCGAGCGGCCTAGCCGCCGCCGCGACGTTCGTCTGCTGCTTGAGCGCGGACAGGACGGTCGGCAGAAGGTCGGTTCGGTGGTCAAGGTCGTACTGGTGGAGAATCCAGAGTCGGGCCGTGAGACTGTCCGCATACGGCCGCAGCGCGTCGGTGGCCTGGATGATGGCGAGAGGGTCCTCCACGTCGGCGGCCTCGGCGATTCGGACGGGAGCGCTCTCGTTCAGTGGGCGCGGGCCGAGCTTGACGTTGAGCGCGCGCAGGATCAGTCGCGCAGTGCTCGCAGATTCGTGCAGGCGCAGGACGCCGGGCACAACCGGACCGACGCCGATCGGCAGATCGGTGTCGCGGCGCCACCCGGCCCCGACCAATCGTGTTCGCAACCGTTCGACGACCGACTGCGGCTCATCCCCCGGCGCGACGGGGATCGCCGCGAGCAGGTGGCCCTCGCTCACGACGTCGCGCACGTCCGGGAATTCAGCGGCAAGTGCGTGGCGGAGCCACGCGATGCGATCAGCGCTGACCCCGGCTGCAATCACAACGTGGTCCTGGTCCAGGCGCAGGCCGACGATCGACGCCGGGACCGCCGTGTCCGCGGTGCCTGCGATCAGGGCCAGCAGTGCGCTCTCGCGCCGCCGGCTCGCCAGCGCCTCGTCGCGCGGGACGGCGTCCTCGGCATGATCGAGTCGCGCCAGCGCTGCGGGCTCGGACACGACCTCGGTCAGCGTGCGGACCAACGTGTCGGTAGTGGCCCACGACGAACTGCGCAGCAACACGGGCTGTGTCCGGGTGCTCAGATGGCGTGGTGTCTATGACGAGACGATGAGGCCGGTCGCCGTCGCACATGCGTCGGACACCGCGTCGAGCGTCGCTTGATCGTCGACGGGGACAGTCACGAAGACCAGCTTCTCGGTGTAGTCGGTGGCGGTGCCGGGTTGGTAGAACTCCAGGCCTTGGACCGGGCTGTCGAGCAGCGTGACGTCGACTTTGGCGTCCTGTGGCAACAGGATGCCCTCGGCGTCGGTGAGGATCGCTCCAAGACTGCGATACATAGGAGAACAATAACGCGCGAAACTATGCGCGACGCGTGCCTCAGCCGCCCTCGCGGATGTCGATGGCCTGCATCAGGGCCCAGTTCAACTGGGACAGGGCGTGAACGGCGGCGGCCTGCGGCGACTGTGCCGTGATGGTGGCACCCTGGAACTCCGCCGTGACCGTCGTGTCCCAGCGGGCGGCCACATTCTCGCCGTCGACAAGGGCTCTGCGGGCCGTCGTCAACGATTCGTTGATGATGTCGACGGCGAGATCGAACCGTGGGGCGAGTTCGGCGATCGCCGTCGGATCCTCGTGCGTGGCCACGTTGACAGCGGCTTGCCCGAGGCGGTCGGCGGTGTGGGTCGCGACCATCATCAGATGCTCGAGTTGGGAATTCAACGCGCGATGGGCCACCAGGCTCACGACCATCTTGTCCAGCTCGGTGCGGACCTGGGCGCTGGTGGTGTCGACATCGGTCACCGCCGCCAACACGGGGGCGCCGGAACCGCCCCCGGTCAGCGCTGCGCGGACCGGTTGCAGGTATCGGTTCATCGCGTCGTAGAAGGCGGTGATCTGTGCCAGCAGGGTGGGGTGCGTACTAGTCGAGAAGAGAAGGTAGGCGCAGGCGATGCCGACGGCGGCACCCGCGGCCGTCTCGTCGAGTCGCAACTCCAGGATGTCGGCGTTGAGGTGACCGAGCAGGCCGTACATGGAGGCCATGGTGATGGTGATGAAGAACATTTTGACGGCGTACTCCAAGGGTCCGAAGTACAGCGCGCAGAACACCGCGGCGACGCAGATCGCGATAAGGACGGCGGTGTTGCCGTCGGCCAGCATGGCCAGACCGATCCCGACGGCCACGCCTGCCAGGGTTCCCGCTACGCGGCGCGATGCCCGGGTCAAGATGGCGCCGCGCGTATTGGCGCCGACGAACACGAGAAACGCCGTCGTCACCGCCCAGTACCAGCGGGAGGCGGAGATCAGTTCGCCGACGCCGGTCGCGACTGCTGTGGCCGCCACGACCTGAACGGTCATCCGGCTCGCCGGCCCCCATTGGATCCA